>NZ_JAVRCK010000005.1:0-170797 GCF_034530815.1 Nostoc sp. DedSLP03 | reverse complement strand
TAATGCACACCCCGACCCTAACTTAAGGCTAGGTTTTTAAGACTTGTGTATACACGGTAGATTTATAAGGGGGGACTAAGGGAGGTAATTCGACTTGTGGTACAAGCATTTGAGCTGCAATTGACAATATGGGCAATACTGTGTACCCATTCAAATGAGAATCGCTATAACTTAGATACGATAATGGCAGCAGATAGAATTTTTTAGGTCTTTTAGCGAAAATTTTTCCGACCCGTATTTAATGTGGGATTAAATATTTATGATGATGCTAAAAAATCGGTTTAACTTAGTTTGTGTATCAATTAAATGTACATCAAACGTGGTCTAGGCTCAGGAACTGGACGCCCCAAATCTTTAGCAGTTTCTATCCATTCCTGCACAACTAATTCTACATTATGCAGGGCTTCTTGATAAGTATCACCGTCAGCAGCACAGCCTGATAACTCTGGAACTTCAGCAATAAAAGCTCGATCTAATTCACTCCAGTAGAGAATAATTTCATACCGAAACATCATTTTTACTTCCTAGCTTATATTTGAGAATCACTGCCCGAACTTGTTTAATTTGATAATTTTTGGCTTTTCCTTTTTTATGTTGCAGGTTCAATATCTCCTCAACATCGGCTTTGACAAAAATACGATGATCGCCACGAATCCGTTCTTCAAAGCCTAGTGTATATAAAAGTTGCCACAGTTGGGCGAAGGGGATATCTGTATCAGAAGTCCCAGAGATAATTTTGTCTAAGAGTTTGTCTTGCTGACTCACGTTTTTCTGACTGCCTTAATGTTTCTATAGTCTCATATTTATTTAAAATCAGGGTATCCAAAAGCAAATCTATCATTTTGCTCTTGAGTTAAAGCATCCCTGATGATAATGACTAGTCCAGTTATAGGGCAAACTTGAGGCTTGGATACTGTTCTACTAATTGACTTGATTTTAAAAAATACTAATTATTTGGATGTTACAGATGATTTTTTGGAAGCGATATTTTGCAGTGAGTTTAATTTTGTAACATCAGTTTTGTCTTTAGTAAAGTGTATCATTTATCTTGACGAATGATGCTCATTTACCCTTGTTACTGGGGTTATCAATCTTAATATCGGCTCAATTTATACTTTTCCGACTTTTCTATAATCCTTTAGCGTAAGGTTCCACAGGAAAGGTATCACCAATTTATAAGTGATGTAGGCAACTACAGAGGACAAATTATTGAGATTGCTCATATCATAATGCTGAGGTATAAATCTATCTCAGTCAACACTGGCACTGAGTAAAAATATTACACAAATATGAAAAATCAACTTCTAAGTGCAGTTGCATTTTTAACCACGATTAGTTTGACAACGACCGTACAAGCAGCTAATTCTGAACATGTTAAACAGTTATTAGCAACCAAACAATGTCAAAACTGTGATTTGACGAGTGCAGGTTTAGTGATGGCTGACTTATCTGGAGCCAATTTGAGCGGTGCTAATCTCACAGGTGCTAACCTCAGCCGTGCAAACTTGAGCGGTGCAGATTTGCGGGGTGCAAACTTAAGTGGCGCGAGTTTATTTGGCGTTAACCTGAGCGAAGCTAAATTTAATGGGGCAAATTTGACGGGTGCTGATTTGAGAAATACTTATTTAGCAAATGCAGAACTAACTGGCGCTTACTTGAATGGGACTAACTTTCAAGGTGCAGTTGCGATACCATCACAAATTGCTTCACCAGCAGATTTTTATGCTTTGGGTGTAGCAGAAGGGCAAAAAGGCAACCAACAGCAAGCAATCAGTTATTTTAATCAAGCGATCGCAATTAAACCAGAATATGCAGATGCTTATCTTGCTCGTGGTGTCGCTCGTTACCAAATACTAGATAGACAAGGTGCATTCCAGGATGCTCAAGTTGCAGAAAAATTGTTTACATCCCAAAACAACAGCACTGGAACTTTAACAGCCCAAACTTTTATAAAAGAACTGCAAACACCCGTCAATGAGAAGGTAAGTACTGGTAAACCCAGCTTCGTTGACTTTTTGGGAAGTATTGGCTCAGTCTTGCTCAATTTCTTCCCTTTTTAAAGGAGATAATAACAGTTAACAAATACAACTCTTGGAGAGGCTGTTCCGTGGTTCCTGAGCGTAGTCGAAGGGCAGTACAAATGATAAATGACAAATGACAAATGACAAATGACAAATGACTTTATCTAACGAATTATGGGCAGCAAATCAAGACTTAGCCCAAGCTTGCTTAGAGCATCCTTTCGTTCAAGGCATTGGCGATGGTACTCTTGAACAAGCTAAATTTGCTTACTACGTAGGGCAAGATGCTTTTTTCTTAGAAGCTTTTGCCCGTGCCTACAGTATCGCCGCAGCTAAAGCACCAGACTGGTTAGGTTTCACCATATTTCATAATTTAGCGAGTGGAGTTTTAGAAGAACTTCGTCTGCATAGTAGCTATGCTTCTGAATGGGGAGTCAATTTGTATGCTGTAGAACCTGCATCTGCTACCCGCCGCTATACTGATTTTTTGTTAGCAACTGCTTGGAGCAAAGATGTAGGTTTAACTGCTGCGGCGATGTCTCCTTGTATGCGTTTGTATGCCTTTTTAGGAGAAAAATTGGCTGGTGACGGTATTCCTAATCATCAATATGCAGACTGGATTCGTACTTATAGCAGCGCAGATTTTCAACCACTTGCACAACAATTAGAAAATTTGGTTGACAATTATGCCACTACCAACTCTGTTGTGCATTCAACTTATCGTTATGCGATGTTTTGTGAACGCGACTTTTTTCAAGCTGCATGGATGTTCAGTTGAGCAAATTCATATCGAGCAACTTTTTTGACTTTTCCTAACTGTCGAACTCGCACTGTTTTAAGATATCAAGCTGGGTAAAAATGCTAAGTTCTATTTTTAAACCTATACACAAAAAAGACGCAAATTTATCTTTTGCGTCTTCTTTTAAGATTTTAAAAATTAGAAACTGAATGTGGTTCTCAATGCACCAATAACAACATCATCATTATTGTCGTTGTGATCTGGAGATGTTAACCAGATGACTCCAGGAGTAATGGTGATATTGTCACTCACCTTATATTGGTAAAAAGCCTCAACATGATAGGATGTATCAGGATCGCTATCCAACCCTGCAATGTTAGAATTTGTCACTTTCGGCTCCATACCAGCAATGATACCTGCTAAGTTACCTTTTTTACCGAGGTCAGGGAAGCCAAGAGTGACAGCATAGTTCCAAATATCAACGTCTCCGCGGGTTCCTCTCAAGCTTTGGCTGTTGGTGTATCCAGCCCAACCACCCAAGACAATGTTATCAGTGATGCCAATGGATGCTTCGACACCGTAAGAATTACTGGAAAATCCTACTTGATCTTCTGGTAAACCCTGGATAGCTGCTATATTCTGGAAAGTGGCAGCATTACTACCTGTGAGTAGTGGTTGATTGTAGGAATTGATGTAAGTTAAACCGATAGAAATGCGATCGCTTGGTTTAACTGTCAGCTGTGCCAACGCACCATAAGAACCATTAAACAAACCATTATTGGGTGTAGGGTCATTAGCTGTACCACTCAAATACCCTAGACTCAGTGCCAATTTATCGCTGAACTCGTGCGTTACTGCCAACCCCGCGCCATTTATCTGATTATAAATTGGGTTGCGTGTACCAAAGGTGGACAAAGCACCAAAGGAGCCATCACCGTCAAAGAGATTGACAGTACTGGTAATATCATCTGCTGCGGCTGCGTTGACAAGAGCAGTAACCTCTGTTTTTTCACCCAGAGGGAATTTGTAATACAAGGCATCTATAAAAGCATTAGTGGTACCATCCTCGCCAGCAAAAAATAAGTTACCTTCTGGCGTACCAATATTAGGGCTGAGAATATTATCAGCCTGGATTCTGGTGAACAGCGTATCTTTTCCTGTAAAGCTGGTCACGAATTCTATCCGCGCCCGTAACCCTAAAGTTGTATTCTTATCTGTAATTTCCGCACCGTTAACTGTATTTCCTGACAAAACATCGCTAGCGACTGCAACAACTTCTCCTTGCAATTTAGTTGTGGTTGAAAACTGATTCGCCTCCAATTCAGCAGTTCGCGCTTCTACTGTATCCACACGACCTCGCAGTGTCGCCAGTTCGGCGGAAAAATCTTCTTGCAACTTTTGTAATGTGGCTAGATCTTGTTTGTTAACTAAATCGCCAGTGGCTGTCGCAATAAGTTCGTTAACGCGATCCAGACAAGCATTCAAACCAGCAGCAAACTCATATCGCGTTAATGCCCGATTACCGCGATAAGTGCTATTTGGGTATCCTGCAATACAGCCATAGCGCTCAACCAAGGATTGCAATGCTTGAAATGCCCAGTCAGTTGGTTGTACATCAGAAAATTGAGACACGGAGGTAACTTGCGCTTTTGTCTGAACTTTTGTGTCTGGATTAGCTAAAACTTGCACTTGATTGATTTCAGACATACTAGAAGTTTCACCTGCAAATGTAGCAGTATTCACAAATAGCATGACACCGCAGACTGCTGGACTAACTAGCAGATATTTCCAAAATTTTTGCATTTCTCTCCTCACACCGATCTCCAACTCACACCCAAACCACGTTTTTTAAACGTGTATTTTATGAGAATATTTGTCAGCAATCTTATCAGAAGTAAGGAAACTTTTTAACAAAAAAAGTCAAGAAATCCTAATTATTTAGGGAAAACTAAATTGCACAGGGCTGTACCGTCTGAAAAAGTTTTGTTATTACTCATTACACAGCAAACCCAGAATGATATTATGTACTGAGAATGAGAATGAGAATTATTATAGTATAAAGTTGTCAATAGGAATTTTGACAGAGGCAGAGTCAGCATCCGTTTTGGGGGCAAAATACGTGATTGTGAATTGCACAGAAGTTAGAACAGGTAGGCAAAGAAGCGGCATCTTGCCCATAATTGCTCTGCTAATGTTGTCGATGGCTAATGGGTGTAGCCAATCGAATCCAAATCAGGGAACAACTTCCGAACAGTTACCGCAAGCACAAGAAGCTGCTTCTATCCCACAGGCGCAGCCGGGAAAAACTAAAGTAGTAGCGACATTTTTGCCGATATATTTGTTTACTAAGGCAGTAGCTGGGGATGTTGCAGATGTAGAAATTCTAGTACCACCTGGTACGGAGGTACATGAATACCAAGCGACACCAGGAAATGTCAAAGCGATCGCTACTGCTAAGGTGTTAGTGAAAAATGGTTTAGGCTTGGAGGAATTTCTGGAAGGTACTGTCAAAAATGCCCAAAATCCCAAATTAACTGAAATTGATGCAAGTATTGGTATTAAACCCTTAAATGAAATTTCACCTATCGTCAAAACTACGTCAGATGAAAAAGACCACGAACATAGTCAAGGTAATCCTCACGTTTGGTTAGATCCAGTTTTAGCAAAACAGCAGGTAACAAATATTCGAGATGGATTAATTACTGCCGATCCGAGGAACAAAGCTACTTACGAAGCAAATGCTACAGCTTATATTAAAGAATTAGAAAGTTTAAACAGTGAATTTCAGCAGACTTTACAGAAAAATCCCACTTGCACCTTTATTACTTTTCATGATGCATTTCCATATTTAGCTAAACGCTATAACCTCAAACAAGTTGCTGTGGTGCAAATTCCCGAAGATCAACTTTCACCAACAGATGTTCAAAATGCCGTCAGCGCTGTGAAAAAATACAAAGTTAAAGCTTTATTTAGCGAACCAGGAGTAGATAATAAACTGCTGACCAGCCTTTCTAAAGACTTGAAATTAAATTTGCGTACTCTGGATTCTCTAGAAACTGGCGAAACAGATCCACAGCATTATTTCAAGGCAATGAAAGCGAATTTGCAAACTCTAGAAACATCGTGTAAATAGATTAGTCATTTGTTATTTGTCCTTTGTCCTTTGTCATTTGTCCTTTGTCTTTTATTTAAAGTTACTAAGCATAAACCAATGACTAATGACCAATGACCAATGACCAATGACCAATGCCCAATGCCCAATGACCAATGACCAATGATCAATGACTAATGACATTCCTATTTTGAAAGTAGAAGGATTAACTGTTTATCAAGGCAGCTATCTAGCTGTTCGAGATGTTTCCTTTGAATTATTACCAGGAACAGATACAGCCATTGTTGGCCCTAATGGTGCTGGTAAAAGTACCCTGGTAAAAGCGGTTTTAGATTTGATACCTCGAAGTGCTGGGACGATTGAAATCTTGGGTCGTCCAATTTCCAGATTGGGGCATTTACGCCACGCATTGGGCTATATGCCGCAAAACTTCATTTTTGACCGCAGCTTTCCCATTTCTGTCAGCGAATTAGTCGGACTAGGATGGACTAAGGAAGGCAAAAGAAAAAATTCATTTTTCTCCAAGCTGTGGAAACAAGATCGAGAAAAATCGACAGCAGTAACAGAAGCTTTACGACGAACTGATGCTTATCATTTACAGCATCAAGCTATTGGTACTCTTAGTGGCGGTCAACTGAAGCGGGTTTTATTGGCTTATTGTTTGGTAATGTCTCGGAAACTCTTGATATTAGATGAAGCTTTTGCTGGTGTTGATGTGCAAGGTGCAGCAGATTTTTACGCTTTGCTAAATGAATTAAAGCGAGAGGAAGGTTGGACAGTATTACAAGTTTCTCATGATATTGATATGGTAAATCGGCATTGCGATCGCGTGCTTTGCCTGAACCAAAGCATTGTCTGTACTGGTAAGCCAGAAATTGCCCTTTCACCGCAAAACCTGTTAGCAACCTACGGCCCAGGTTTCAGTCGCTACCAGCACCAACATTAAAATAATTCGTAATTAAAGAATGAATTATGCCAGTAATTATAAATTTCTTCAATGATTGTCAGATAAATTGGCTTGCGATCGCTAGTAGTAATGACTTGCTAGAGTTGTTACAACTTGCTTCGATACAGCGTGCGATCGTCGGTGCTGCCTTGATGGGAATACTTGGCGGGATGTTGGGTAGTTTTGTCACTTTGCGCCAGTTATCCTTTTTCAGCCACGCAGTTGGCCATGCGGCATTAGTAGGTGTGGCGTTAGGTGTGCTACTACAAATAAATCCTACTTGGATGTTGTTACCTTTTACCTTAGTTTTTGGGGTTATTGTCCTCTACTTCATCGACAAAACCGACTTAGCAAGCGATAGCGTGCTTAGTATAGTGCTATCTGGGGCATTAGCGATCGGTTTAATTCTCACGAGCCTAATTAAAGGATATCGTGGCAACTTGATGGCTGTACTGTTCGGGGATATTCTAGCGATCGACACCACAGATTTGATTTTGACGCTGCTAGTCCTTGTGGGAGGAAGCATATTTTTACTATCAACTCTGCGACAGCAAATTTTATTGACCCTTAACCCCGATGTCGCCCAAGTTCAAGGCGTTCCCGTCCAATTGTACCGTTACGCTTTTGTGGTCTTGCTTTCACTCGCCGTTGCTGTGGCGATTAAAGCTGTCGGTGTTTTACTGGTGAACGCCTTTTTGGTCATTCCCGCCTCCACCGCCAAACTGATGAGTCACCACTTTAGCCGCTTTCTAGTCATGTCGGTAATAGTTGGTTCCATTAGCAGCATTGCTGGGATCGTTGTCTCAGGTATTTTCAACCTTGCTTCTGGGCCAAGTATTGTTCTTGTCCAGTTTCTCCTATTTGTAGCCGTTTTCATCTGGTTTAAGTTCAGTTTGAAAGCTACATAACTATTTTTCTCCAAAGACTTGCTATATTATTTTATCTTTGCTACATTGATTAATCGTGGCTCACAAAAGCCCCAGCCGGGATAGCTCAGTTGGTAGAGCAGAGGACTGAAAATCCTCGTGTCACCGGTTCAAGTCCGGTTCCTGGCATAGAATACAGATAAAAAGACTTCTGGCATAAGGTATAAGCAAAAGAGTTGCCTGCAAGTTATTTTTAGCTGGGGTCGAGAACGCTATTAGAATGCGTTCCTTCCCTACATTCTTGGCAAGTTGAATTTATCTATAATCAAAGAAACCGAAGCCACCGCGGTAATAGTCATGCTGTCAGAAAATCTTAAAGTCGTTGGGCTTCCAAGCACTGACGAACTAGCCTGCTCGGACGATATACCTGTGGATAATGAGGATCAAAATTTTCTGCCCAACATTCTACTGTTCCTATTAACCTCGATTTGGGCAACGCGCACCGATTGGTTTTTCGGCGTAGACATGGCAATCTACCACACTACAGGGGCTAATGCGAGAGTCCCCATAGTACCAGACGGGTTTCTGAGTTTGGGAGTCGATCGCAAAAAAGGTGGTAAATCGCGTAGAAGTTACGCTGTCTGGGAAGAAAATGAGGTAGTACCGATACTAACATTGGAGATGGTATTCCATTCCCCAGGAAGTGAATACGACGAAAAGTTAGAAATTTATCGGAAACTTGGCGTACTTTACTACATTATTTACAACCCCGAATATTGGCAACGCGATCGACACTAACCATTTGAAATTTACAAATTGGTAGATAAAAATTATCAATTACAAATTGGCGAACCTTATTGGATGCCAGAGGTAGGTTTAGGAATTGGACGACATCAAGGTGTTATTGGTGGAATTGGTCAGGAATTTCTATTTTGGTATGACGAACAAGGAAATCGGTATTTAACGGCAGAAGAAAAAGCAGAAAAGTTTGCACAGCATTTACGTTCTCTTGGTATCGACCCCGATAATTTACCCAGCAATCCGTAAATTAGGTTTGCTTCAAGCTAAAAAGCGGGAATTTGTTAAGTAGTTGAAATCTTGTCAGCTTTTATGCTTAAAATTGCACAAGAGGTTTATTTAGCATCTACTCACAGCTAAAGTTAACCCTTTGCAGGACTCACCTAAGCAATGCTGACTGAAATTTTACCTTTCCGTTTTGAGTTAGACACGATCGCGATCGCTGGAGCGAGTTTGTGGTCATTGGCGCTATATCTAGGTTTTTCCAAAGTCAATGAATGGGTAATCGAGCAACTCAATCGCTGGTTTAACTTTGCCGAGCGATCGCTCTACACCAGCCAGTCAGAATTTGAAAAGACTCGTAAAGCCAGAGAATCCCAAAACGCTTTCTACGCTTCACTGTTTAGCATTGTGCCTTTTTTGGTAGTTGGCGCTTTATTTAACTGGGGTGTAGAACTCAGTTTAGGGCCTAGTTGGGGAATCAGCTTAGGTATACTTGCGTGTATTAGTTGTGGCATTTTTGAACTGGGACGACGCAATGGCGAATCTTCAGATTAATTGTGGCTATACCTTTTCGATTTTTTGATTGGTTGACCGTTTATCGTGACGTGTTTGTTACTTATAAAGCCAGTTTGGGCTACATTTGGGCTTAATTTTTGTCCTAAGTCCCACTATTAAAAATTCCAATTAAATTCTGCCGAACTGTTCCTACTTGCCAATTTCCTCACCAACAATCTGTGCTATCTTCTGCGCTGCACCGCTTTCACCGCGAATATTACGGAGTTTAGCGCGCATATCATCCAATTTTTCTGAATTCGCCAAAAAATCTAAAACCATATCCCCAACTTCTTGTGGTTGAAGTTTACCCATAAGTTCTGGGACTATCTCTTCTTGTGCCCAGATATTTGGCCATGCTAATAAACCTTTGCGTCTCACAAATCTCAGAAATGACCAATTAATTACCTTAGCGCATAGCGTACCGACTACTGGCAGATTTGCCAACAATCCAGGTAAACCATCCCAAGAACGCATAGCGTCAAGTTGCTGCGTTGGTAGTAAAACAATCATTGGCACTCCTAAAGCACCAAGTTCAGCAGTGTTTGCTCCCACCGTAGTCAAGCAGATACAGCACTGGGATAATAAGTGATATGCAGGGTTTTCTTGCCACAGTTCCACAGTTAAGCCCGTTGCAGTTTTGAGCAATGCCTTGCCTTGAGCATCTTCTGGGATAATTAAGGAAGCACCGCCAAAGCCAAAGATTTCAGCAATAGAGTTCTTTTGGAGATTGGCAAAACTAGCTAAAGTTGGTAAATCCAAAGTTGGAGCTACAGGAATCACAAATCTGATTTGCGGTCTTTTTGCATGAATGTATTCGGCAATAGCTAAACATAATGGTACTCCTTGGGCTAATTTTGCTGCTTTTGAACCAGGGAGTAAACCAATCAATTCAGTCTTTTGTTCTACCTTCTGAGAAACTGTTGACGCGTCTGTGTCATTAGTCATTTGTCCTTTGTCGTTTGCTAAGGACAAATGACTACTAGCTTCTAGCATCAAATCGCCGACAACAGTGAATTTCTGAGCATATTTTGCTGGGACTTTGGCTGCTACTTCGGGTTTCATCACGCCAAAGCGATCGATCCAGTTATGCCATCTGGCTTCCCATTCGGCGTAAACAACTGTGCGATATCCGAGCTTTTTGCCTATAATCACTGGAAAAATTTGATCGCCGCCCAAAAAAACGATAACACCGCGACTTCTCCAATCCCAATTTTCAAATGTTTTACCCCAAAGCAAAAATTGCCAAAAATGTTCTGCTCCCTGAACTCTATCTACTTCGGGGTAAGAAAGAGCGATCGCTGCTTCTTTACCACTGGCATTTGAGCAAGGCGATAATACCACAGAAATTCTCACTACAGAACGGTCATCCCCTAGTTCTTGCCGCAACGCCTTTACTACTGGACGCACCCAGGTTGTTACTTCACCTGGGCCATTTGAAAGGATCAGAATATCTACTTGAGTCATTAGTCAAAAGGTAAGTATTACCTAATTCGTTGTTATGTTACAGGTATCTACTCTAGCTTGTTAATGAGATTTGATAATCTCTTTCACATTCAATTTGCATAGAGTCGGCAGTCATTTAATCGCTACCACTGTCAATACTGTTCGCTTTGTGCATTTTTAACTCGGCATTGGGTTTGGGGAAAAGGTTAAAGGGTAAAGGTTAAAGGTTTTTTCTTTCCCTCTTTCCCCTTCCCCCCAAAACTCGACAAATATTGCTACCACTGTTACCTAGATGGCGACTCTTGGCTTTCGCCTGTTACAAAATAAGCCAGATTTTTGATTTTAAATACCTATTTAACTAAATAAAGCTGACTATTTACGGATACTGAAACATCAGTAATATTATCTAATTTATCAAGAAAAATATAGCGATAAATTTAATTATTATATTTTCGATAAAATGTATTTTTTGAACTTACCCGACGATCGGCCTATACATACTTCACAATACAGGTCTTTAAAGGATGGTTAGCAAAGTTTAGGGTATTGACAATCTTAGCTATGGGTAACAATCATAGCTGCAATTATTAATAATTTTTTGGGCAATCTAAATATAGCCCTTTTTTTGCTTATAAAACCCATTAGTTTAAAGGGTTAACCCTGCGATCGAAGGCAACTCCAGCCCATCTGACACCAAAATGTATTCTTCACGGAATTTACCAATCCGATTTATTATTGGCGGCACTACTCTTATTGTGAGTATTTCTGCTTATTTTAGCTATCAGGCTGCTCGGAAAATAACGCTACAAGACTTGAGAGGAAAAGCTTTTTTAGAAGTACAGAGAGGAGTTGATGAAATTGAGGAGTGGTTACATATTCGCAAAGTCGAGGTACAAACCCTTGCTCATACTTCAACTGTACGCTCCTTAAACTGGTCTTTAGCAGAACCTTATTTAAAGTCAGAAGTTGAGCGGATCGATGAATTTTTCTTTTTCCAAATAGTTACCCCGGATGGTTCGTATTCTAATACTAAGGTTGGTCGATCAAATAAGAATATTAAGGATCGAGACTACTTTCAAAAAGCATTAGCGGGAAAAAGCAACATTTCCGATCCCTTTATCAGCCGTTCCACAGGTATTCCTTTAATTGCGATCGCCACTCCAATCTGGTCTGATTCTCCTACCAATCGTTCACCGATTGGGGTTTTCCACGGCAATGTTAAAGTCGATCGCATTGCAAAGGTGGTCAACTCTTTGCACTACGGCAAGAACAGCTATGCATTCGCCCTCAATTCCCAAGGAGAAGCGATCGTCTATCCCAACTCAACGTTAATGTCAACGTTAGAAAAACCTGCACCCAGCCTGCTGAAAATTTCAGATCGCAATTTAAATGCGATCGCGCAGCGAATGGTAATAAAACAACAGGGAATTCAGTTGATGGAAATTGACGGCACTAAAAAGTATGTTGCTTATGTGCCGTTACAAGAAGCTAATTGGTCTGTGGCTTTGGTAATTCCGCGCCAAAACATTGAATCTCGGCTACGATTCCTCGATCTGATTGCCCTAATTGTGGGCGGATTGACAGCGATTATCGTCACTGTCTTGTGGCAGGTACAAGCTTTTGAACAAGCTCAACTGAAAAAATCTAAAGTAGCGGCTGATACTGCAAACCGGGCTAAGAGCGAATTTTTAGCCAACATGAGCCATGAACTGCGAACGCCCTTGAATGGTATTTTGGGTTGCGCTCAAATTTTGCTGCGTTCCAAAGCTTTGCCAGAGTCAGAACAATATCATGTAAACATTATTGAACAGTGTGGCTCTCATCTACTGACTTTAATTAATGACATTTTGGATCTTTCCAAAATTGAAGCACGAAAACTAGAACTGAATCCTCAAGATGTGCATTTTCCGTCTTTTTTACAGGGTATTGTCGAAATTTGTCAGATTCGGGCAGAACAAAAAGGCATTTTGTTTGTCTATGAACCTACAAGCAACTTACCTACAGGGGTTCATGTCGATGTCAAAAGGTTACGTCAGGTTCTTTTGAATCTGCTGGGAAATGCCATTAAATTTACCGATGAAGGTAAAGTTAGCTTCGAGGTTGAGGTAATCGATCGACTGACTGCTGATGAACAGACAGAGAAATATCGCATTCACTTTAGTGTAAAAGATACAGGAATTGGCATAACTCCAACTCAATTGGGCAGCATTTTTTTGCCATTTGAACAAGTAGGTGAAAAAAAGCATCAGATAGAAGGGACGGGGCTGGGTTTAGCTATTACTCGGCAGTTGGTGCAGATGATGGGTAGCGATATCCACGTTAAAAGTGAGATCGGTCAGGGTAGTACTTTCTGGTTTGAAATTGCGATCGCCCAAGCCAGCGAATGGGTACAGTCTGCGATGGCTGTATCCAAGGGACAAATCATTGGCTTTGCAGGTAGTCCCCGCACCATCTTGATGGTGGACGATCGCTGGGAGAATCGCACAGTAATTACAAATTTACTGCAACCATTGGGTTTCAAAGTGGTTGAAGCCAGCAACGGTAAAGAAGGTTTAGAAAAAGCGATCGCCCTGAAACCAGACCTAGTGATTACAGATTTGCTGATGCCAGAAATGGATGGGTTTGAATTGATTAAACACCTGCGTCATACCCCAGATATCCACGATGTCAAGATTATTGTCTCTTCTGCTAGTGTCTTTGAAGCCGACCAACATCGCAGTCTGCAAGCAGGAGGTGACACCTTTTTGAGCAAACCTGTACAGGCAAATGAATTACTGCATCAATTAGAGTGCAATTTAGGTTTGACATGGATTTACCAGCAATCTGAGGAACAAAAAATTAATTCTTCGCCTACAACACTTGATAGTTCACCAGATAAATTGACTCCTCCTTCCCCCGATGTCTTGCAAGAATTGATGAATTTAGCTAGTAAAGGTAACTTCAATGACATTTTAAAATGGGCAGATAAACTAGAGGAAACAGACGCAAAATTCACTCCTTTTGCTAACCAATTGCGGCAGCTAGCGAGGCAGTTTGATGAAGATTTAATCCTTACTTTTTTGAGCGAAAACTCAAAGGATTAATTTTCTAAAATTTATTTATGGGAATTTTATGCCGTGAATTTTGAATTGGGAGTATTCTTTGTTAGCGTTTTGCAAAGAAGCAACGTGAATCAATATAGGATAGAAATTTTATGACAGTAACTATAGGCAATCAAAAAAATTCCCTAAATAGCGATCCGAGCAGAGGAATTATTTTAGTCGTGGACGATAACCCTGCTAACTTACAAGTTTTATCGAGCTTTTTGGATCAGTCTAGTTTTGAAGTTTGGGCAGCACGCAGTGGTGAAAAAGCCATTCAGAGATTAGATAATGATAATTTACCTGATTTAATCTTGCTTGATATCATGATGCCGGGTATTGATGGGTTTGAAACTTGTAAATACCTCAAAAGTGAAAGCAATCCTCGTGTCCGGGATATTCCGATCATTTTTATGACTGCTCTTTCAGATACTGCTGACAAAGTTAAAGGATTGCAATTAGGCGCCGTAGATTATATTACTAAACCTTTTCAGTATGAAGAGGTCTTGGTGCGAATAGAGCATCAACTGAAGCTGAAAAAGTTGACGAAAATCTTGATTGACAAAAACGCCGAATTACAACAGATTCAAACCCAACTGATTCAAGCAGAAAAGGTCGCAACCTTGGGTCAAATGACAGCAGGAATTGCTCATGAAGTAAATAATCCCATAAACTTTATTGCTGGTAACTTGAATTTTATTGAAGAGTATTTCCAAGAAGTTATTAATTTGCTCGAGTTATATCAGAAGTATCTACCCGATCCTCCAGATGAAATTCAAAATGCTATTAAAACAAAAGATATCAATTATGTATTAAATGATTTATCCAAAATTATTCAATCTATGCAGATAGGTACAGCTCGCGTTACAGAAATTGTGTCATCCTTGAATAAGTTCTCTCGACATGGAGAAGCAGGTAAAAAATTAGCTAACCTGCATGAAGGTTTAGAAACTACGCTACTCATTCTTGGACATCGACTTAAAGCAAATGGTCATCGTCCAGCAATTAAATTAATCAAAGAATATGGAGAATTACCACTTGTTGAGTGCTATCTAGGCGAACTAAATCAGGTTTTTATGAATTTGATTAGTAATAGTATTGATGCAATTGAAGAAATCCAAAAAACTCAACATTTTGATGAAAATTTTCGACATATTGGGATGATTTGGATTAAAACTGAAGCAATTGGAGAGCGAGTTATTCTTAGAATTGCAGACAATGGCTCAGGAATCAGTGAAGCAAATCGGACAAAGATATTCGAGGCTTTTTATACTACAAAAGTCATCGGTAAAGGAACAGGACTAGGTTTGTCTATTGCTTACCAAATTGTAGTTAACAATCACCACGGTAAGGTAGATTGCCATTCAACACCAGGTGAGGGTACCGAGTTTGTGATTGAATTACCTATTCGATAAATTAGAATCCCAACAAGCTCAATTACTACCAGAGAAAAAAGCAAACTCTCGTTTAATATTCCAACGCTTCCCGTCGTGAAGCAGCAAGGTTAATTTGTCAGCAGTAAACTCAAAATGCAACTGACGATTTTCAAATTCTGGCCAAGCAGCTTTAAAATTCTGCTTTGTTAAATCCCGAAATGCAACCGTTAAATGAGGTGCAAAAGAGCGGGTTTTAGAAACCTTATCAACAATTCTCAAGTTGCTTTCTGTATAAGCGATTAAATCAGCTTGCAAAGTTAAAAGCTCTTGACTTTTGACGACATTAATGTACATAACACGAGGTACAAAGGCATCAAACCCTTTAAGTGTAATTGCTACTGGCTGTTGTCCACTGGCAAACTCCTTCAAAGATGCTTCTAATAGTGGCAAGTTAGCATCTGCCCATTCAAAGGGCGGTTGCAGGGTAATATGAGGCGGAGACTTTAGCGCCCCGCTACTAGCATAGCGTGAGGCAAAGTACTGCTTAATCTCGTTGGCGTAGTCTTGAATATCTTGTGGTGGTAGGAGGGCGATAAAAAAACGGCTCATTCAATTTGAGATTTTGGATTTGAGATTTTGGATTATGAAATCATTGCTGTTGAGTATTGAACGGCAAACGCTCAAAGGATATTACAGATATAGCGGTGCGTTAGGCTAAAGCAATAACGCACTTCACTTAAAATTTATTGTATTTGATACTCTGAATCAGCACTGGGTACTTTACGTAGGCTGTTTGTTGTAACTGGAGTTAAGAAGCCAATGCCGTGGTTTGTAAAAATTGAAGAAGGGAAAGTCGATAAACCTACCTTTGACCAATATGTACCTGCTCACAAAGCCTACATTCGGGAATTAATTACTAAAGGACACAAAGCGCGAACAGGCTATTGGGTAGAGCAAAGAGGCGGAATGTTACTGTTTGAGGCTGCCTCAAAGGAGGAAGCAGAAGCGATTGTAGCTGATGACCCCTTGGTAAAATATGGCTGCGTCAACTATCAGCTTTATGAATGGCGAATTGTTATGGAATGACATATACTTACTGAATTTTCATGTTATGTTTATATAAGACCTGGATCTATGCGATCGCAACACCCAAATCTTGTCAGAACCGGAAGGTAGCAGCAACACGGGAGGCTTGTGGTAGGCGTAGTCTCCGGGTCGCCCTATTTTTAGGAGCGGTCAGTAACAATGCCTGGTTTTGGAGATATTGTTCAAAAAGCTTTTTACCTCGGTGTTGGATTAGCTTCTTACGCGGGTGAGAAAGCAGGGGGAAAACTAGCCGAAGTGCGATCGCAAGTCCAAAAACTGGCAGATGAAATGGTGGCAAAGGGCGAAATGAACACAGAAGAAGCCCGCCGCTTCGTTGAGGACATGATGAAGCAAGCCCAACAAGCCCAACCATCTGGTGAAACCTCACCAGAAACGCCCCCTTCTCAACCTCGCCGTATTGAAATTTTAGAGGAAGATGAAGAGCCAACGGTCAAAGAGGCCTCAAATGATGAGAATGTAGATAAATTGCGCGATGAAGTGCTAAAACTGCAAGATGAGTTAAAACGATTGCAACGCGATCGCTAAAAAGCATTATTTGAGCGCAATATTAAGTAATAATAAGTGGCATTTTGACATGACACTTCGGATAAAAACTTGATAAGATACATTGCTTAGTGTGTATTTTAGTGCTTCAAGCCAGATAGCACAAAGCGTCCTGTTTATAGCCTGCAAAGGTGTCAAGTTTATGGAACAGTGGCAAAAAGATTTAGTAGAAATCGTCGAAACAGTGGCTGATGAAGTAGAGCGCTTCTTCCTGGGAATGAGTGAAGTAGTAGACGCACTTTTTGAGCTAACGGAAGAAGTCACCGAGCAAGTACATAATAATATTGTTACTGAAGTCGATCAGTATCTACAGGATTTGGCTGAACCGATGTTAGAAGCTTACTGGGAACTGGAAGACATGGTAGCAGATGTAGATCCGGGTTTTCCTTATTCAGTTGAACCTACATCTGAAAAAAATCCTGCCTGTATTGGTTGTACTCATTACCACGGTCAAGTTTATGGTGGTAATTTATTAGTTTGTGCTATGCATCCCCACGGGTGCGAAGATGAGAATTGTCCAGACTGGGAGAAGGAAGAGTATTGAGGGGGAGTTGGGAGTTAGGAGTTAGGAGTTAGGAGTTAGGAGTTAACAAGCTACAAAATTACTAAAAGGACGTAAAGATAAGTAGAATAACTAATGACAAATGACAAATGACAAATGACAAACCAAGAAATGAAGTATGGCGAACGCGATATTGCGGAAGGTAAACTAATTACTTTTCCGAATCCGCGTGTGGGTAGGCGATATGACATTAACATTACTTTGCCGGAATTTACTTGTAAATGTCCATTTTCCGGTTATCCTGACTTTGCGACAATTTATGTTAGCTATGTGCCCGATCAACGGGTAGTGGAATTAAAGGCACTCAAACTTTATATTAATAGTTACCGCGATCGCTACATTTCCCACGAAGAATCTGCCAATCAAATTTTGGATGATTTTGTGGCTGCTTGCGATCCGTTGGAAGTGACGGTAAAAGCAGATTTCACGCCTCGCGGTAATGTACATACTGTGATTGAAGTGCGTCACCAAAAGTAACATCATTGCTGATGAGCGCAGATGGCATTAATCGGCTTCATTCAGCAATTTTCTTGACGGCAGATTGCACTTGCAGCACAACTTTTTTTGATAAAGGAATATATCCAAGTTCCAAACTGGATTTTTGCCCGTCAATCACAGCCCAATTTATAAAGTTTTTCAGTGCTTGAGCTTTGACTCGGTTTGGATATTGGTGATAAGTTAAAAGCCAGCTGTAAGTGACGATGGGATAAGACTGGGGACTTGTAGGATCGGTGATAAAAGCAATCAAATTATCACCTGGTAATTTTACTGCTTCTAAAGTTTGTGCTACAGATTCTGGTGTCGGCGTAATATAATTACCAGATTTATTTTCTAAAGCAGCCACAGAAAGTTTATTTTGTTTGGCGTAAATGTATTCTACATAGCCAATAGCTCCTGGTATCTGTTGAATCAGGGCGGTAACACCTTCGTTACCCTTTCCACCAATTCCTACTCGCCATGCTACAGATTTACCAGCCCCAATTTTGCTTTTCCATTCTGCACTGATGGCGCTTAGGTGTTGCGTGAATACGCTTGTAGTTCCACTACCATCAGTTCGGTTTACAACTTGAATTGGTAAATCGGGCAAACTTACACCTGGATTAGCTGCACCTATTCTAGGATGATTCCAATTCTTAATTTTTCCGAGAAAGATATCTACGTAAACTTGGCGTGGTAGCCTGAGAGTGGGTAGCACATTCACTTGAGGCGACTGCTGTATAGATGGTGTCAGGTTATAAGCTAACACAATAGAACCGGCAGTTATTGGCAAAGCAATGACTCCCCGTTTTATCTTGGCTGCTTGTTCCCTTGTAATTCCCACATCACTAGCTGCAAAATCTACAGTGCCGTCGATGAGCTGTTGCACTCCAGCACTGCTTCCGATAGCTTGATAGTTAATTTCTATATTGGGATTTTGCTGGTTGTAATCTGAAAGCCAACGCTCATACAAAGGTGCGGGAAAACTTGCCCCAGTACCAACAAGGGAAACACGCTTGATGTTTTTTGGCTCGGCAGTGCAAGAAGCAATACTCAATAAGATAGCTATTAAAGGTAGAAGGCAAACCTGTCCTTGAAACTGAAGTTTAGCAGATATAGAAATTTTTTGTTTCAATGTTTAATAAATACCTCTAGTAATTTCAATGTTTGTAGGTGTGTGGGTGTAATTAGTTGTAAATAATTTTGAAACGCAAAGGGACGCGGAGGTTAACGCAAAGGTACGCAAAGTAATCCTCTGCGTTCTTGGAGCGATTTTCTTTGTACCTTTTTGTGTTTAAACTTCAATTGCTGCTTCTTTCTCTTCACCTTTTGGCTGTGAACTCAGCCGATCTAAAATCTCTAAAACTTCTTGTTCAAAAGCAACTTGGGCACGATTAGTTTTGCCACCAATATACAAGCGATCGCCTTTTTGTAATGCCCATATTTGCGAGTGTGAGAAGTAACTCATCACTACACCCAGCATGAGCAAAGCAAACCCTGTATAAACAATTGGGATGCCTGGATCGGCTTTAATTTGTAAGCCAGTGCTACCAATGATGTCTAGAATTTTCAGCTTCACGCCATTAACTTCGGTGAACATCCCCGCGCGGACTGTATCAACAAGTTTGCCAGTGGCATCATAAATTAATACCATCCCTTGCAAGTCTTTCGCTAACAAAGAGACACCCTCGCTCAAATCTGGTTTAGTCGGAACCCAGGTTCCCCAAATCCGCCCGTTACCGTTGGTGTTCAATTGCGCCATCGGCAACTGAAAAATCGGGCTGTTGTTAAATTGGACGCGAACACCTGCAATTCCCCAATCAGTTTGATAAAAAGTTATGCCATGATAGCGCAGAGGCTCGTTGACAAAAATCTTCTTATGGTCAACTTCCTCTCCCTGATTATTCAAGACAGACATATCCGAATAAAATTGATCGATGCCGCCAGATGGTGTGTAGTCAATCCAAAAACGATTGACGCGCACAGACCAATCTTTCGGGACTTGCGCTGCGGCTAAAGGCCCAGCATCGACAATATTTGTCACTTGAAATGTATCGCCACTAGCAACCATTTCCTGAGCCAAAAACCCAGTCATTGCCCCCCAAATTCCCCCTAGCAAAATAGCAACGATCCCAATGTGAACAATAATTGGGCCGATGCGTCCGACTATTCCTTTGCGGGCGTAAAGAAGATTTGCTTTTTCTTGATTTGGAAAAATTTTATAGCGGTGTTTTTGTAAGATTTCGCTGAGGGAATTTAGAGAAGCAGTATCTAGTTCTGCACTTAAAGCTAATTTTTGAAATTGTCGTGGTTCTTCGTAATATTTCCAGCGCTGGGCAGCTTTTAAGGCTGGTAACTGACGGGTAAATGAACAAGCAGTTAAGCTAGTGCCAAATAAGATCAGTAATGCCAGAAACCACCAAGTTCGATATACGTGGTCTAACCCAACTACTTGAATTACCTTCCAAGTTAAGAAACCAAATAAAGCTGGATGTTCTGGGTAGTTGGCTTGGTAAAATGCGGGTGACTGACCTTGCTCAATAACTGTACCGGTAGAGCTAAAGATGGCAATCAATAGCAGTAGTGCGATCGCTAATTTTAAGTTAGTCAGTACGGGCAAAAGCTCTTGGCGTAAGAACTGCCCAGGTAATGCCCACCATTTTATTTCTTTGGACGCTGAATCTTCTAAAGTCATTAGGTGTAAAATCTAATACAAGGTATTGATATTAAAAACTGCCAAGGGGAATCCGAGAAATTAAGGAAAATACACCGAATCCTACCAATAGTGCCCCGCTAACTGGGTTAATCCAGCCAGACCAGCGACGCAATTCTAGTAATTTTTTAATTGAAGCTGTAAAAGTACCTGCCAAAATCAACGGTGCTACATAACCGGCTGTATAAGAAAGTAGCAAAACAGCGCCTAAAATTAAGTCTTGTGTACTAGCAATCCAACTTAACAAGCTCGCTAAAACAGGAGTGCTACAAGGGGATGCGACTAAACCGAAAGTCAGCCCCAGCAAATAAGAACGCAATCCTGCTGGCAAATCTGGCGAAATCCAATTGGTTTCATTCAAGGATGGAAATTGTAGAGGCAGTGCTTCTAATAAGTTCAGCCCCATGAGAATGGCGATAATGCTGACGATAATCGGCAAACCAATTCCCACTTGACCGTAGACTTTTCCAACTAAACCTGCTATGATACCTAGCCCTGCTAGTGTAGTTGCTAAACCTAAAGCAAACCAAGTTGATTGGGCAGCTGCTTGCAAGCGGCTTTTGGCTTCATAACCACCAATGTAACCAATGGTAATTGGCAGCATCGAAAGCATACAGGGTGTAAGACTGGTAAGCAAGCCAGCGACAAAGATGATGCCAACGCTTACCCCGCTAAGGTGTGTCAGTTGGTTAGCAACAAGGCTGTTGGCAAATTGTTCTAGTTGGTAAATTTGGGTTTGCAGGTTATCAAACATGGGGAGTCTCTGAGCGGGAAATGCTTACTCTGCTTGAATTGTAGCTTAGTTATTCCGTTAACGATATAGCCAAACACGCAATAGCGACAGCAATTGTTCTGTATCTACGGGTTTGGTGATGTAATCTGATGCGCCCGCTTCAATACACTTCTCGCGATCGCCTTGCATGGCTTTAGCGGTCAGTGCAATAATCGGCAAAGATTTAAATTGCTCGTTTTGGCGGATTAAGCGTGTTGTTTCGTAACCGTCCATTTCTGGCATCATTACGTCCATCAAAACAACATCAATATCTGGTGTAGTTTCCAACAGGGTAATCCCCTCCCTGCCGTTTTCAGCGTATAAAACCTGGATTTGATAACGCTCTAGCATACTTGTCAGCGCAAAGATATTACGCATATCGTCGTCTACGATTAGCGCTTTTTTGCCAGCGAGTAAGTAATCTATGGAATGCAGTTGTTCGAGTATTTCTCGTTTGGGTGCTGGTAAATTTGCTTGGACTCGGTGTAAAAATAATGCTGTTTCATCGAGGAGACGTTCAGGCGATCGCACATCTTTAATGATGATTGTTTCGGCAATTCGTCTGAGTTCCGTTTCTTGAGCTTTGCTAATTTCTCTACCTGTGTAGACAATAATTGGTAAAGTTTTACCGTGAGGTAGAAGCTTTATCTGCTCGATCAGTTCAAACCCAGTCATGTCGGGTAGCCCTAAATCGAGAACGAGGCAATCAAAATGCTGTGAGCGAATAGCTTCTAGAGCTGCTGCACCGTCAGCCACAGCAGTGGTCGAAACATCGCTGTTACCAATCAACTCAACAATACTCAGCCGTTGAGCGTCGTCGTCTTCGACTACTAACAAATTTTTCACTTGGCGCTCCACAAAACCTTTAATTTTGGTCAACGCCTCGGATATGGTCTCGCTGGTTAAAGGTTTTTGCAGATATGCGATCGCACCTAATTGCAAACCGCGTTGTCTTCCTTCCTCAACGGTCATGATATGTACAGGAATGTGGCGGGTATTTGGGTCATGTTTGAGACGATCTAATACAGTCCAACCATCCATTTCTGGCAACCTGATATCTAGCAAAATCGCTGAAGGTAAGAATTGCTGCGCTAGCATCAAACCTGTAGTGCCTGTTTGGGCAGCGATCGCCTTGAATCCTTGCTGTTGTGCCATATCTAGCAGGATACGCGCAAAATTAACGTCATCCTCAACAATTAGTAACACGCGATCGCCGACGCCGATAGTAGTGCGATCGTCATTAATCAGTGGTAAGTGAGGACTTGTACTGAGCGACTTGCCTTGAGCGAAGTCGAAAGGAGCCGAAGTAGTGAGGAGTGAGGAGTGGGTAGAGACGCGATTAATCGCGTCTGTGCTGGATTGAGTTGATGTTGGCTCAGGACTCAAAACTCGGAACTCTGGACTCAATTGCGGGAAGTAGAATGTAAAGGTGCTGCCTTGACCGGGGTTACTGATTAGTTTAATTTCGCCGCCAAAGAGACGGGCGATTTCACGGCTAATTGATAAGCCCAATCCGGTGCCGCCGTATCTCCGACTGGTAGAGCCATCGGCTTGCTGAAATGCCTCGAAAATAACTTTTTGCTTGTCGGGGGCAATGCCAATGCCTGTATCGCTGACTGAGAAGGCGATGACATTTTGGGCGCGATTCAAACTTTCTTGGTCTTTGCTCCATCCCTGCTTCGCCACCGCAATCTGTAAGCGTACTTCTCCTTTTTCTGTAAATTTAAAAGCATTGGAGAGGAGATTTTTTAAGACCTGTTGTAAGCGTTTGACATCTGTATAGATGGTTGTGGGCAATTCGGGAGCCAATTCAATTGTGAAACCAAGTCCTTTGCTCTGAGCGATTTGTCGGAAGGTGCGCTCAATCTGATCGCCCAATTCTGTCAATGGCATTTGAGTTATGTCAATCGACATAGTTCCAGATTCAATTTTGGCGAGATCGAGAATGTCATTGATTAACGCCAACAAATCAGTTCCGGCTGAGTAAATTGTTTGGCTGTATTCGACTTGTTTGGCGGTAAGGTTGCGATCGATGTTATCTGACAACAATTTCGCCAAAATCAACAAGCTGTTCAACGGTGTCCGCAGTTCATGGGACATATTGGCGAGAAATTCTGATTTGTATTTTGAAGAAAGAGCGAGTTGTTCGGCTTTGTCTTCCAAAGAAAGTCTTGCTTGTTCAATTTCCCGATTTTTGCGCTCGACTTCTTTCTTTTGCATCGCCAACAACTCTGCCTTTTCTTCTAACTCAGCGTTGGTTTGTTGCAGTTCTTCTTGCTGTCCTTTGAGTAAATCTTCAGAGGCTTTGAGTGATTGGGCTTGTTGTTCTAAGCGCTTGTTAGTTTCCCTGAGTTCGCTTTGCTGGGTTTGGAGTTCTTCAGCCAAAGATTGCGACTGCTTGAGTAATTCTTCAGTTCGCATCGATGCAGCGATCGTGTTGAGGACGATCGCGATACTTTCGGTAAGCTGGTCGAAGAATGTCAGATGAATTTCGCTAAAGCGGCGGAAGGATGCTAATTCGATGACTGCTGTCACTTGTCCTTCAAAAAGTACAGGTAACACCACGGCATTCAAAGGCGTGGCTTCTCCTAACCCAGAGGCAATTCTGACATAATCGCTGGGTACTTCCGTCAACAGTATTCGCTCTTTTTCTAAAGCGCATTGTCCCACCAAACCTTCACCCAAGTGGAAGCGGTTAGCTAGATGTCTGCGTTCGCGGTAAGCGTAGCTACTAATTAATTTCAAATAGGGTGTATGTTCAGCAGACTCCATCAAAAAGAATACGCCGTGTTGCGCTCCTACCAAGGGCGCTAGTTCTGAGAGAATTAGTTTCGATACGGTTTCCAAATCTCGCTGCCCTTGCAGCATTCGGGTAAACTTGGCGAGGTTAGTTTTCAACCAATCTTGTTCGGTGTTTTTCTGCGTTGTCTCGCGCAGATTAGCAATCATCTGGTTGATGTTGTCTTTGAGGATCGCGACTTCCCCTAATGCTTCGACGGCAATTGAACGAGTTAAATCGCCTTTAGTTACAGCTGTAGCAACTTCGGCGATCGCTCGCAACTGAGTTGTCAGTGTAGCAGCGAGTTCGTTTACATTATCCGTCAAATCTTTCCAAGTTCCAGCCGCCCCAGGGACTCTCGCTTGTCCGCCTAACTTTCCTTCGATTCCCACTTCCCGCGCTACTGTAGTTACCTGATTGGCAAATGTTGCTAGGGTATCAATCATCTCGTTGATTGTCTCTGCCAAGGTTTCGATTTCTCCTTTGGCATCTAACATCAGTTTCCGTTTCAAGTCACCGTTCGCAACTGCGGTTACAACTCTAGCAATACCGCGCACTTGTGCCGTTAAGTTACCCGCCATCGAGTTAACGTTATCAGTTAAATCCTTCCAAGTTCCTGCAACACCTTGGACTTGCGCTTGTCCGCCTAACTTCCCTTCAGTTCCCACTTCCCGCGCCACCCGCGTTACTTCACTTGCAAAGGAACTAAGTTGATCCACCATTGTATTGGTGGTGTTCTTCAAGTCCAAAATTTCGCCTTTGGCATCGACGGTAATTTTCTTGGATAAGTCGCCATTCGCTACCGCTTTGGTAACTTCCGCGATGTTGCGAACTTGTCCGGTGAGGTTCCCCGCCATCGAGTTCACATTGTCTGTTAAATCTTTCCAAGTACCTGCAACTCCTCTGACGTAAGCTTGCACGCCCAATTTACCTTCGGTTCCCACCTCACGGGCAACTCTGGTAACTTCTGATGCAAAAGAATTGAGTTGATCCACCATTGTGTTGATGGTGTTTTTAAGCTCTTGAATTTCACCTTTGACATCAACGGTGATTTTCTTGGATAAGTCGCCGTTTGCTACCGCCGTGGTAACTTCGGCAATGTTCCGCACCTGTGCCGTCAAGCTTCCCGCCATGAAGTTTACACTTTCGGTCAAGTCCTTCCAAGTACCTGCCACTCCCTTAACTTCTGCTTGTACGCCCAATTTACCCTCAGTTCCTACCTCCCGCGCCACCCGCGTCACTTCACTGGCAAAGGAATTGAGTTGATCCACCATCGTATTAATGGTGTTTTTGAGTTCCAAAATTTCACCTTTGACATCAACAGAGATTTTTTTAGATAAGTCGCCATTTGCCACTGCCGTGGTAACTGTAGCAATATTTCGCACCTGTGCCGTTAAACTTCCCGCCATGAAGTTCACGCTGTCAGTTAAATCCTTCCAAGTTCCAGCGACGCCGCGCACATCTGCTTGTACGCCTAGTTTACCTTCGCTTCCCACTTCCCGCGCCACCCGCGTTACTTCACTGGCAAAGGAGTTGAGTTGATCCACCATTATATTGATGGTATTCTTGAGTTCGAGAATTTCGCCTTTGACGGCAACAGTAATTTTCTTCGATAAATCACCATTGGCGATCGCAGTTGTCACTTCGGCAATGTTCCGCACTTGTGCCGTCAAGCTTCCCGCCATGAAGTTTACGCTATCGGTTAAATCTTTCCAAGTTCCGGCAACGTCTTTTACTTCCGCTTGTACGCCCAATTTCCCTTCAGTTCCCACCTCACGGGCAACCCGCGTCACTTCTGATGCAAAGGAACTGAGTTGATCCACCATTGTGTTAATGGTGTTTTTCAACTCCAGAATTTCACCTTTGACATCAACAGTAATTTTCTTGGATAAGTCGCCTGTTGCAACCGCCGTAGTCACTTCGGCGATGTTTCGCACCTGCGCTGTTAAGCTTCCCGCCATGAAATTCACGCTGTCGGTTAAATCTTTCCAAGTACCCGCGACACCGCGCACTTCTGCTTGCACGCCCAGTTTACCCTCGCTTCCCACTTCACGCGCAACCCGCGTCACTTCACTTGCAAAGGAATTCAGTTGATCCACCATTGTGTTGATGGTGTTTTTGAGTTCCAGAATTTCACCTTTGACATCAACAGTGATTTTCTTAGATAAATCGCCTGTTGCAACCGCCGTAGTCACTTCGGCAATATTTCGCACCTGTGCCGTTAAACTTCCCGCCATGAAGTTTACGCTGTCGGTTAAATCTTTCCAAGTTCCAGCCACACCGCGCACATCGGCTTGCACGCCCAGTTTACCTTCACTTCCCACCTCACGAGCAACCCGCGTTACTTCCGATGCAAAAGAACTGAGTTGATCTACCATTATATTGATGGTGTTTTTCAGTTCCAGAATTTCACCTTTAACATCAACGGTGATTTTTTTGGATAAATCGCCATTTGCGATCGCAGTGGCAACTTCGGCAATATTTCGCACCTGTCCGGTGAGATTACCCGCCATTAGGTTAACGTTATCAGTTAAATCTTTCCAAGTACCCGCCACTCCCCGGACTTCTGCTTGTACGCCTAACTTTCCTTCAGTTCCCACCTCACGGGCAACTCTTGTTACTTCTGATGCAAAGGAATTCAGTTGATCCACCATTGTATTGATGGTATTTTTGAGTTCCAGAATTTCGCCTTTCACATCGACGGTGATTTTCTTGGATAAGTCGCCATTTGCTACCGCCGTGGTCACTTCGGCAATATTCCGCACCTGTGCCGTCAAGCTTCCCGCCATAAAATTCACACTATCAGTTAAGTCTTTCCACGTACCCGCTACGCCGCGTACTTCTGCTTGACCGCCTAATTTACCTTCTGCACCCACCTCACGCGCAACTCTGGTAACTTCACTGGCAAAAGAATTCAGTTGATCCACCATGATGTTGACGGTGTTTTTCAACTCTAAAATTTCGCCTTTAACATCAACAGTAATTTTCTTGGATAAGTCGCCATTCGCTACCGCCGTTGTGACTTCGGCAATATTACGGACTTGAGCAGTTAAATTTCCTGCCATCAAGTTAACGTTATCGGTTAAAT
Source organism: Nostoc sp. DedSLP03 (assembly GCF_034530815.1). Lineage (NCBI taxonomy): Bacteria > Bacillati > Cyanobacteriota > Cyanophyceae > Nostocales > Nostocaceae > Nostoc > Nostoc sp. DedSLP03. Next base: position 143,598 of record NZ_JAVRCK010000005.1, on the reverse strand, counting down.
CTTTCCAAGTCCCTGCAACACCTTTAACTTCGGCTTGTACGCCCAACTTCCCTTCAGTTCCCACCTCACGCGCCACCCGCGTTACTTCCGATGCAAAAGAATTAAGCTGATCCACCATCGTGTTGACGGTGTTTTTGAGTTCCAGAATTTCGCCTTTCACATTGACAGTGATTTTTTTCGATAAGTCACCATTGGCGATCGCAGTGGCAACTTCGGCAATGTTGCGAACTTGTCCGGTGAGATTACCCGCCATCAAGTTAACGTTATCAGTCAAATCTTTCCAAGTGCCAGCCACACCTTGCACTTCGGCTTGAACGCCCAATTTTCCTTCGGTTCCTACTTCCCGCGCCACCCGCGTTACTTCCGAGGCAAAAGAACCGAGACGTTCTACCATCGTGTTGACGATATTCGCAGTTTGGAGAAACTCACCTTGCAGAGGTCTGCCTTCAATTTCTGTAGCGATCGTTTGCGATAAGTCACCATTAGCAACTGAGCGAATTACCCGCGTAGTTTCAGCTGTTGGTTGAACTAAATCTGTAATTAGAGTATTGACAGAAGTAACGCAATTTGACCAAGAACCACGAACATCTCCGAGAGAGGCACGTTCAGCAATTTTTCCTTCTTTGCCAACAACGTTACCAATTCGCTGTAACTCTGCCGCCATCCGCTCATTCTGGTTAATAATATCATTGAGCGTATCAGCTATTTTCCCCGCCACACCAGTATGGTCTATGGGCATCCGAGCAGAGAAGTCACCCTGTTTAACAGCATTCAGCGTTCTTAATAGCTGATTTAAATCTAGATTATCGCTGTCTCTAGTTAACTGTTCGGTTGCCATAGCCTTATCCTTAATCTTGAATCTTGAGGAATTTTTTATATTTTTTGCACCCCGTACTTATTTAGAGTACTTTTAGCCAATGCGTATCACAATAGAGAGCAGGGAATAGAAAGCGGATCGAACTAATTTTTATGGGTGCGAGTGTAAGCAGTTAAGAAAGACTGCTAATTAAATGGTATTGCCGTCGAAATATCTGGCATACCACTTAGCTAATGATAGCTAGTTGGAATCTGTTGTGCAGCATTAATTGTCGGCGATGCCTAACTTGAGCGAGTAAGCGATCGCACGTAGAACAGACGATGATAATTAACATTACATTTTATGATTTTTGGAATTTGAGGAAAACAGCAAATCAATAAATTCTAACTGATAACTGAGGTTTGCTAAAGTCAAAAATATCCGGCAACTCCAAGGATTGGCAAATGGTTAGAGAGTACTCACCCCAGAGACATCTGCCTCCGCTTGAAAGTGGCGATCGCCTAACTCGCCCTGAATTTGAACGGCGTTATGCGGCTGCACCCCATATCAAGAAAGCAGAACTGATTGAAGGAATCGTTTACGTGGCATCTCCCTTAAGACATGAGCAACATGGCAAACCCCACAGTCGGGTGATAACTTGGTTAGGAGTCTACCAATCACTGACTCCCGGTGTTGATTTAAGCATTGAACCAACGGTCAGACTAGATTTAGACAATGAACCCCAGCCAGATGCAGCGTTGTTTATTGAACCAGACGCAGGCGGACAAACCCGTTTAAGCAGCGACGGTTACATTGAGGGATCTCCCGAATTAATTGTTGAAATTGCCGCGAGTAGCGTTGCAATTGATACTGGCAGCAAAAAGCAGGTTTATCGCCGTAATGGAGTGTTAGAGTACGTAATCTGGCAATCTTACGAGAATAAAATTGAATGGTTTTGCCTAATTGACGGCGACTATCGATTGCTATCTCCCGGTGCAGATGGAATTATTCGCTCTGGGGTGTTTCCGGGTTTGTGGTTGGCGGTGGAGGCGCTGTTAAACAATCAGATGGTGCGGGTGTTGGAGGTGGTGCAAGCGGGGTTGAAGTCACCGGAACATGATGCGTTTGTGCAGCAGTTGCAGAAATAGACAAGTCTGAAATAGTTTACTCACTGAGTTTTCGTGTCATTTTACCCCACCCTAACCCTCCCCTTGCAAAGGGGAGGGAACTAAATTCCGGTTTCCCCCCTTTACAAGGGGGGATTAAGGGGGGTAATTTGACTATTGGATTTTACTCAACTGACGATCGCACCCTACACCCGATTCATAGATCCATTTGCAGAAGCAAGCTTCACAGAATCGGCTGCTAAAGAATTGGTGGGTTTGGAATTGTCTAGTACGCTTCGCTTCTTCTTGGTATTACCTCGTCTAGCACCACCCGCCATCTCGTATTCTCGGCTGGTTTTACCGTAACGGCTGCCAACTCCTAATAACATTTTTTCTGACATCGCTATTACAACCTTTTCGGCGTTATTCACCTCATCTGTAAGTTTGTCAATGGTAGATAATGCAGTGTTGTAGGCAGCAAGCTTAGACCGGAGATCGTTAATTGTCGTGGTATAAGCTTGTATAGTCAATCCTTCACCAAAGTCAAGTTTTACATTAATAGATTGCAAACTTTCAATCCGGCGATCGGCTCGTTCTAAAGCGGTGGAATTTCTTTTACGACGTGCCATAATGCATCTCTGCTACTAGGCTATTAGTACTGTTTTATACCAAAATGTTTCTAATTGTCATGGGAAAATATCGCAAATTAGTTGCAATTACATTTCTCAAAGTTTAGTTAATTTCACTTAGACTATATTCTATTTTCGGTATTAAATAGAGTCATAATTTCGTTACAACAATTGCTGCAATGATTTAAGCCTTTCTTATACATGGAAGAACATTTGTTGCACAGCATTAAACAATTGCAGCAAGGGCTTATACATTTGCCAGAAAAACTTAAGCCTTTCTTATACATGGAAAAGCATTTGTTGCAAAGTATTAAGCCTTTCCAGCAAGGGCTTATACATTTGCCAGAAAAACTTAAGCCTTTCTTATACATGAAGTAATCTTAGCTGCAAAGGTTTAAATTGTTACAGCTTCAAGCGTAATAGCGTAGGCGTAGCCCGTCGTAGACATCGCTTTCAATACGGTTCGGTTAAGTGAAGACGCAATAAATCGCCGTCTCTACAATAATTTTTATTTGAACTTTTAACGCATCTACCTTCTAAACTGTCACACCTTCCAACTCTTCATCCGTTAACTCATACAATTGCCGCAATTTATCTAACTTATCATCATCAGCTTCCCAGAAACCGCGCCCATGCGCCTCTAACATTCTCCCTAAAATATTGCGAAAAGCTTCAGGATTTGCCTTACGTAATTTATCCGCCATCTCTGCGTCTAACGCATAAGTATCAGCCGCTTGATCGTAAACCCAATCATCGCTAAAATCGGCAGTACCACCCCAACCAATCAACGCCGTCATCCGTTGGGAAATTTCAAACGCACCACCAGAACCTTGATTCGCCATCGCTTGTGCCCATTTGGGATTTACTAACTTGGTGCGATACTCCATTCTAAGCAAATCATCTAACTTGCGGGGTGTAGTATCCTTCGAGAAACTTTCTACAAAGCTGGTTGTCACCTTCTTACCGCCTTGTTTTTCTGCTGCCTTTTTCAAACCGCCAGTATTAGCGTAATATTCTTGAATATCAGTTAAACCATATTCTACCGAATCGATTTCTTGAACAATGCGATCGCTAGTTTTTAACAAAGTATTCAAAACTTCTGGTCTAGCTTGACCTTTATCTTCTCTGCCGTAGCTGAATACATTGCGACTTTGCCAAGTATTGCCTAACTCCTCGCCAGATTCCCAGTTACCATCAACCACTCTATCGTTTACCAAAGAACCAAAATCACCCGCCGGGTTAGAAAACAATCTCGCCGAGGCATTTTCCACACCTTGGGCTTTTAAAGCTAAAGCGTGTTTCCTGATAAAATTGCGATCGTCAAGTTCATCAGCATCAGCCGCCCGTTGAAATAAATCATCCAGCAATTCGATGATATTGACAAAACTATCCCGGAAAATCCCAGACAAATTACCCAACACATCAATGCGGGGATGTCCAACCTCCGCCAACGGCTTCAATTCATAACGAACAACTCTACCAGTTCCTTCCTTAACAGGTTCAGCCCCCACCAATTCCAACAAAATCCCCAAAGATTCACCCTTAGTTTTAATTGCATCCAATCCCCAAAGCATCACCGCCACCGTTTCTGGATATTTCCCATGTTCATCCAAATGCTGGGCGATAATTTTTTGAGCAATTTCCCGTCCCCGTTCATACGCCGCAGGTGAAGGCATCCGATAAGGATCTAAAGCATGAATATTTCTCCCCGTCGGTAACACACCAGCCCCATCCCGCAACAAATCCCCACCAGGCGCAGGCGGAATATACTCCCCATTCAACCCCCTTAACAAATTCGTCAACTCATCCGTAGATTGCATCAACAAATCTTTTATTAATTTTTCCTGGTCTTCTCTTTCTTTGTTTTTTCCTTCCTCTTCCCCAAAATATGCCTCCAAATAAGAAGCCAATTCCTCTTCATTCGGAGCTTCCCCCAAAGTATGCAACCCCGAAGAAAACAATCGATTTTCTAAAACCTGCAAATATTCATACAACTCCACCAAATAATCATCAAAAGCATGATTGCTAAACATCCGAACATTTTCAGGAGTAAACGCGATTCCCAAGCGTTTCGCATCCTCAAACGGACAATCAGCATCTAAACCAGAATCCACAATTTTTTTACAAATCCCTTCCTTCAAAACATAATTCTTTTGCGGATCTTCCCGATACTCTGCAATCAAATCCCGCAACGCCACCAATTCCTTATACAAACCTGCACGTCCATAAGGTGGTACATTATGAGAAATCAACACACCATAACCGCGACGTTTTGCTAACATCGATTCCGACGGATTATTCGCCGCATATATATATAGATTAGGCAAATTTCCTAACAGAATATCCGACCAAGAATAACCAGTATTACCCAACGGAGAACCAGGCAACCATTCCACCGTCCCATGCATTCCAAAGTGAACTATAACATCAGCTTGAAACTCATTTTGCAACCATTTATAATAAGCAGCATATTGGGGATGAGGCGTTAAATCTCGTTCAAACATTAAGCGCATCGGGTCGCCTTGTATCCCTAATGGTGGTTGTACACCTATCCACACATTGCCTAATTGCACGCCGCCAATTTGAAATTCATCGCCATAAGTTTTAATACCAGTTTCCGTCAGAGATTTCCACTGTTTTTCGATGCGGGAAGTTTGCAGATATCCCAACCATTTTTCTAGAGTGCGAACATTGACAGACGCAGGAATTTTTGTATCGTTAAAAGATTCATCCGCTTCTTTCAAAGAGCGAATCAATTCTTCGCCATCTTCTGGTAAATCTCCGACGGTGTAACCTTGTTCTTTGAGTGCGTGGAGAAACTTCAGCAAACTACGCGGCACATTTAATAATGCAGCTGTGCCCACAGCACCATAACCTGGTGGAAATCCATATAATATAACGGCAATTTTGCGTTCCGATGCAGGTTTTTGCCGCAAAGCCACCCAAGTTTTTACCCTACCAATTAATCGCTCCACCCGTTCGGGAACCAAATAAATATTTTCACCCACCAAACCACCAAGGGGAACGGTATCAATAGCGCCATCTAATTCTGGTAATGCGTACAATACGACACTTTGCAATCCGCCGATACCTTGGCGCGTCCACGAGGAAATATCTTGAATTAATAGTGGTGCAGCAACAATATAAGGTACATTCTTGGCAGTGAGGATGCGTTTTGCTACTTCTATTTGACGGCCAGCTTCCATTGAACCAGCCGGACCACCCACCAGAGGAAAGCCAATTGTGGAAACGATCGCATCTACTTTTACTGCTTCACTTGATAATGAGGGAGTTTCTATATTACCTAGTTGCCGTTGCTGAATTTCATAGTCGGTTGTCATTAAATCTCGTACCGCCACATGTCCTTCTACGCCGTTGATGAAGATGGGTAAAGGAGTTAAACCGGCTTTTTCAAAACTGCGAATTAGTTGGGGAATGTATGGTTGTTTGGTGATGACGTGTTTGCGGTAGAGGAGAATTCCGATAACTGGGGAGACGTGGTTAGGGGAGACGCGATGAATCGCGTCTCTACAATGGGTTTTATACCATTCCAAATACTCGCGGGGTGATTCAAAAAACCCTTGATAGTCGGGGTGGAGTAATCCGATGTTGGGGGTTTCGACTAGCGGGGGAATGTCGCCGACTTTTAAATCTAAGTATTTTTCTGCCAGTGTCCAAAATAATGAAGCGACGTTTTCTGGGCCGCCAGCATTCCAGTAACCGTAGATAATTAACCAGTTGCGTAAGTCTTGGACTTTTTGCACTGGCACGTATTTCAGTAGTTTGGGGCCAATTTTTAAGAAGCTGATGTAACCAGCGAGTTTGTCTTCTTCTCGTCCGTTGCTAAATTTGTCGAGGATGAATTTAACTGGTTTGGGCATTCCTTTGGGTTTGTCGCCAATGGCAAAGTCACCCACCTTGGTTAAACTTATCAATTCCAAGGCTGACTCGAAAACTAGGCGGATGGGAATTTGGGCAATGCGATCGCGCAACCACACAACTTGGTCATAATCAAATAGTAGGCTACCGAAAAACACATCAGCGCCATCGAGTGCTGTTTCTACCTCGGCGCGTTTGGTTGTAAGATCGCGATCGCTAAATACCCGAATATCCAACTCAGGACAGCGAGAGTTAGCCAAAAAGGCTGCTTTTCTGTACAAGTCAGCGTTGAATGATTCAAACCCAGCAACCAAGACGATGCGTTTCATGCCTGTAAGCTACGAAATATTTCTTTACTTAAATTTTAAACGTGCTTTCAGGCTGATTATTAAATATCTATCCACAGATTCCGGTCAGTAGTTCCTTGAAGGGATGAGGACTTCACTATCACTACTACCTTTAGGATATTTTGATTGCAAAAAATTTGTAATATGTTGAGTCAAATTCAGTGCATCATTGAACTCTTTTGACTGCTGTAGCGCTTCGTATAGCAAACGAATTTCTTGTGCTGACAAGTTTGTGAATGTACGCAACTCGGTAATATCTAATCTCCGGTTAAACTCATTGGCAGTGTGTCGCCATTGATGTATAAGCGAAAATAACTCTCTATCTTGACGTTCTGCAAAGACATTAGATGCGATCGCGGTTTCGGTAACTGATATAATTAATCGCGGAAAAACTATCGGTCGTCCTGGTCTATGTGAGTTTGGATTAAATCGTTCGTCAGATAAAATTACGTCATTCGATCTGCACTCATTCAGTAAGGCACGCAGAAATTCGATCTTCTTTTCGTTAGCTGATGCCCATCGTTCGCCAAAAATCCCGGTAACTGTGGCTAATAATCCCAGACCTGTTAGTATTGGTTCCAAATTTTTTTCATCTCTAGTCCACCAGACGGCGGCTAAAATAAATCCCAGAAGTAGAGGGAAAAACGTGATAAAACTCACTAGGTTTTTCATACTCATATCACATCTTACCTTTTAGACCATATATCATTTGCTACAAAAGGATTCTTATTAATTCCTGAAGACTCAGAGGCAAGTAAGATTAAATCCATGCCAAATCCATTCTTTAAACGCGGTTCCAATACTTTGTTTAGCTTATCGACAAGCACCAGATTACTGTCTGATATAATTCGATCTATGCCATTAGAAGTATATTTCCGAGTCAGATATAAACGAATCGTATCTTGATCTTCAAAATTGATTAGCGATCGGTCAGGTAACATGACCTCAATCTTATTTCCAGTTATGTTACGATACAGGATTTTTATCAAAATTCCTCTATCAGTTTCTACGGCACCATCAAAAAACACACTATTTAAGTCGATATGTAAGTCAGTATTTTGCAGCAATGCACTGGTGACAAACTCTTTAAACGATCTAGTTTTTGCGTATTCTTTCGCCGCATTTTGTGCCGCGTCTTCGCTTAATTCTTCGGTAGTCGCTACTTCTAGGAGTAGCCTATCTTCAGGTCGCATTAGTTTAGAAAGAGTTCGCAAAAGTTCTGTGTCTTGCTGAAAGTTAGCTAATGTGTTCCCCAATAGCGAAAATAGCACCGGACTGTTATTGATAACTCTATCTAGTAGTTTTCGTAACTCGTCAACATTTCTCTCAATTGAGAAGTCAACTTGAATTGGCAATACATGATTACCTTGTAATTGCGAGCCTCTCGTTGCCTGTTGCACACCTAGCCTTAACATCTCCGAACTCATATCAACTGGAAAGTAGAGTAAATCGGGATTTACGTTGAACAATAAACTTAAAATGTGTTGGTCTTTCTCACCTGTGCCGACACCTAAACTTACATAATGATATTGCCGATCTTTGATATTATTAGAATGAATTTGATGCCATCGATATCTAAAAGATTCTATACTCTCTTTCATTACAAGATAGAAGCGATCGTTGCAAGCACGATCCCAGGCGATGGTTGGGCCGATTCCCCAATAGGAAAAACCAGATAAAATCTCTTTTCCATCGCCTGTTGCAGAAAATTCTCCTCTCAATTCTTGCGTGAGTTCTGCAAGTTTGCTAGATTGATCTTCCCCTATAAAACAAAGAGTCCACCCTAAGCCGGGTTCATTGATGGAATTCTCCAGTAGCTTCACAAAATTTAAAGATCCCATGTTGAGCCTCGTTTCTTGAGCAGTTTATTTGATAAATCTCGCACAGATGTCTAGAAGCGATGGCTACGCCAACGCCAAGGGCGAACGCGTATTCATTAATACTGTAAAGCATTATGTGTTAAGCTGCTCAGGGTTAACAAGAAGCCAAGGGTAGAGTCTGTCAAGGGTTTACGGCCTTATAAACCCAGATCACATCAAGGAATGCGTTCGGTTTCAGGATTTGGGCATCTTAACTAAGTACTTTTGTCATGGCTTTCCAGTTTTACAAAGCGTTATTATCTAAATAATGGAGGTAATTACTAGATTTCAATTTATTGCAAAATATTACTGGTTATTCTCGATATTGATAACTTATAATAGTTGTGTTTTTGGTTACAATATAGCTTGGAATTAATTGATTTTGCCAAATCAAAGTTACTGCTCAGGTTCGCACAAAAACTTATTTGGTTTAATAGCATAGGACTGCTGAAAATAATGCAGCCATTGCTAACAAGTATTGTTACAAAGTTATTAACAAAACTTTGTCTATATAATTAGAAAAGTTTTGAATTAGTGTAAAAACAATTAAATTGAGGATGAAATAATGAAATTCGGAATCGATAGCGGGCACAATTGTCCACCAGATACAGGAGCTAGAGGAATTAAAATCGAGGATAATTTAACTTTAGATGTCGGTAATAGAGTTATAACCAAATTAAGAGCTTTAGGAAATGAAGTCGTAGTATGTAAACCAAGTAGTGCTAGTACAGTACGTGAATCACTCTCAAAAAGATGTTCTACAGCTAATGCAAGCAGAGTAGATATTTACGTCTCGATTCATTTTAACTCTTTTAACGGGCAAGCTAATGGCACAGAAGTATTTGCAACTAGCGATACAGGTAGAAAAATCGCTAAACCTGTATTAGATGAAATCATCAAGTTAGGATTTTTTAATCGTGGCGTTAAGAGTGGTTCCCACTTGTTTGTTCTGAAAAATACAGATATGCCTGCTATCTTGATAGAATGTTGCTTCCTCGATTCGCAAAAAGATATGAATCTTTTTAATCCTGAAGCAATGGCTAATGCAATTGTCAAAGGCTTAACTGGTAAAGTGCCAAGTGTTCCTGTTAACCCTGTACCAGATGAAGAAGATAATGTAGATACCACGATTCTCAGATTGCAAAAAGCTTTAAATCGACTAAAAATAACTGATAAAAATGGTAAAACATTAGTGGAAGATGGCTTCACAGGGGCTAACACCAAATCTGCTGTAGAAAAGTTTCAGACTATTGTTGGGGTTCAGTCGACTGGAATTGCTGACACAAATACATGGAGTGCCATAAATCAAATTTTGGCAAAACGAATACTTAGACCAAACCATGCTGGTAATGCAGTTGTTAAATACTTGCAATACCGTTTAGGTGTAGATAATGATGGTGTGTACGGGCCGCAAACAGAGGTTGTAGTCAAAAACTTTCAAAAGCAAAATGGTTTAGATGCTGATGGAATTATCGGCCCTGCTAGTTGGCAGAAATTAATTGGTTAGATGGGGACTAGAGACTAGAGACTGGGGTAGTAATGCTGAGTAAAGATGTTAGGAATCTAACATTTTTACTCAGAACTGGGAACGGGTTAAACGTCGCGTTACAGCTAACAAAACTTTTTTGCCTAATCAATAAATGAAGAAGCTAATTTAGCAACTTACAACCATATTTTGTTCATAACATCTTTAGCAAGTTCACAAACTGCCAAAGCATTTAAGATAGGATTGATATCGCTTAAAGGCATTGAGCTAAAATAATTAAAAGAAATAAACAGAGCGTAGGAAATCACCTATTCTGCTGACAAGAATCTGTTCAACTTAACTGGATTTGCATTTGATAAGTATCAATCGCATTTGGTAACAGATAATTTCCTATCGCTCTGGTGCTTTTTTGGCAGTGAAGTTTCGCCAAAGTATAAAAGTAAAGGGCTTTTCAAGCCTATAACAATCGCTACTGGTTTTTTGTATAAATCAACACGTTTTTAATAATCCCTCTTTTGTCACTTTCGGCAGAGAATAATTTGTAACCCTTGCCCAGATAGGATTTTAATATTAGAGCTTGTTTGAAAGTTTCTATTAGCTTGCGATCGCTAATCTTCCCAATAAATTTAGGTTTCATCATTTAGCTCCAATTTTTATTTCCCCAGAGTGACAAAAGAGGGATAAGCTTCAAATTTATTGTGTTATCTCAAGACTGAGATAACACTTATTGTAATATATAGTTCAATTGAAGGAAAAATCCTAAATTAAATTACACCTTCCTTCATTTCTTGTTAAAAGAAAGTGCCAAATTAACCTTCGGCACTTTCAGCGCGCACGGGAATTGTAATTCCTTCCCGCAGCAGTGCATTCGTAAAAATCTTCCGAAGAACGCGCTGAATCTGAAGATGTTTTCCTGGTTTTACTTTCGTTAAAGTCCGCAGCAACAAATTAGACTCTCCCAGACTTTCGACTCCATCTATCTGTGTGCCTTCAAGTATATCTGGATTGTCTGCTTTTAACTGCTGTCCCACCTCCTCAATTACTTTGTATACGTGCGCTAAGTTGGAATCATAAGGCACGCCAACTTCTACTACTGCAAAGATATACTGTTTGGAGTAATTAGTAATTGAGCCAATATCGCCATTGCGAATAATCTGCAATTGACCATTAGGATGTCTGACACGAGTGGTTCTGAGTTCAATCGCCTCGACAATACCTTCGACAACTTTCTCTTCGACTTTTCCAGCTTCAATATAGTCACCTACTAAGTAGTAGTTTTCAAATAGAATAAAAAAGCCGCAGACAATATCGTTAATTAGTGTTTGTGCCCCTAAACCTACAGCGATGCCGACAATACCAGCACCCGCAAGTATGGGAGTTGGATCGATATTCAGGGCATAGAGAATGAAAACTGTAGCACCAAAGTAAATTAAGTATTGTAAGAAACTACGAAACAGAGGAACGAGCGTTAGGCGTCTACTTCTTTGAATATCAGTTAGATTCTGCTCTTTGAACAGCACCTCTTCAATAAGTAAGTAAACTACCTCAAATAACACGCGACTAATGAAGATGATACCGATTATCTTGATAATTCGCGGGCCAAAAGTTGCGACATTGGCAATAAACTGCACCTGTTGAATCACTAATGTTGCCATGCAGACATAAATCACAAATTCCAAGCAGCGCTTTAAAAAGGGTATTAGGTGTCGGAGGCGATCGTAGAATCTGAGCAGGTTATCAGGATTGGAGTATCTGATGCTGAGAGCATCTAGACTATCAACGATCGCAGCGACTGCTTTGAGTATAAGCAAGCCAACGGCAATGATTAGATAAATTCGCAGGGCGATATACAAATATTCCGAAACCGTAGTTGGTAATTTGAGAAACTGGGCACACAAGATGGTAGCCCAAAGCCAGATTCCACCGCTGATTCTGTCATAGAAGGCCTTAAAGAAAGCATCAATACTTTCATCGTCAGCAGTATTTTTTTCTAAATTCTTGGCGCGAGTGCTGGCTACCTTCAGCCAATATTTGAGAAATTTCAGAGCGATCGCCGCTAAAATCAAAGTGCCAATACTCTGAGCTATGCCAATTCCTAGTGTCACCCAAAATCCTGATGGGATACGCTCAATCAACAAGAGTGTGTATTGCTGAAGGTTTTCGCCCCGATAAACTAGATAACCATTAGCACCCACAATCAAAATGCACGACACCACGCAAGCAAGTAACAATAACCCTGTGATATTTCGGCGGAGGGTTTTGATACTTCTATTGTCGCTATTAGGTATAAAGGTTTTAGTAAATAGCTTGAATAATTTGCTAAAAACCCAGTTCAGTAATAAAAAAACAAAGATTATCAGGCTGACTTCAGCCAAAATAATTAATACATTCATATATAAATATAAAACTGAATGAATTTAACATTTGTATATTAAAATCTATTGAAAGCATCAAGTTTTTCTATACATAGATGATTATTTCATATAATCACAACTTGTCAAGCCATTAATATTTTATTCACATGTTCACTTTTCGTTTTATCTTCACCTACTTTAAGTAAATGAGAATAAATCGAAGTAAATTAAATAATGTAAAAAATTTTGAGATTAGTTTGTAGTAAAAACTTTACCACTCAAGTAACGGTTAAAGTTTTGACTACAAACCTTTAATTATTTATGCTGCTTTACTTAACACTCTTCCATCACTCTCAATACTTGTCGGGTTTTGGGGAAAAAGGGAAAGAAAAAACCTTTAACCTAAACCCAGTAACCTTTTCCCCAAATCCAATTCCGAGTTAAAAATCCAAAAACCGAGCAGTATTGCCATCACTCCGATCAAGAAAAATCTCAACCAACTTTTAAACAATAGACAAAAAGTAAGTTTGGAGCTTTATTTTCTAACAGTATGGCTAAAATGATTATTTTTGTCTGAACAACTTACAAAGGTATCAGCTTATTTAATATCAGCATTCTCACAATCCATCTGCACAACGCAATTTCTCCCTTGTGCTTTTGCCTGGTAGAGTCCTTGGTCAGCAGCAGCAATTAAGGTTGCAGGAGATAATTGGCTATGAGGAGTGATGGTTGCCACACCAAGACTTAGGGTAATGAATTCACTTACCTGAGAACGGGGATGAGGCATTTGTAATGCACTAACATTGATTTGAATATCTTTTGCAACTGCAATGGCCCCTTCAATATCAGTATTCGGCAAAATAACTGCAAACTCTTCTCCGCCATAACGAGCCACTAAATCAGCGGGGTGTTTAACTGTCTGAGAGATTGCCTTAGCAACCTGTCTAAGTGCATCATCTCCTGCCAGATGTCCATGCGTATCGTTGTAAAGCTTAAAGTAATCGACATCACACAAAATCAAAGATAGCGAACTTTGCTCTCGTGCCAACCATTGCCACTGGGTGTTTAATGTGTCATCAAAGCAGCGGCGATTTGCCACTTGGGTTAGACCATCAGAACAGGCAAGGCGCTGTAATTCTTGGTTTGCTTGTTGTAATTGGTGATAAAGTTCTGATTGCTGAATAGCGATCGCAGTTTGACCCGCTAACTGGTTAAACAAGTTAATCTCTGATTGCTGCCATTGTCTGGAATGACGGCATTGGTGAGCAATCAATAGTCCCCACAAACACCCTTGCTGCAAAATTGGTACGACAAGGTTTGCTCGGATTTGCAGACTTCTAAGGAGGTCAACATGACACGGTGATAAACTCGCAGTTTCAATGTCTGCGATCGCTCTGGTGTTACCTTGTTGATAGTAAGCCGCACGCGTGGATTGAAAGCAGGTATCCATGACATGAAATCTCAAAATCGACATACACCCTTCTGCTAAGGATTCTACAGCGACTAATCCACTCCAGTCTGGCTTAAACTGATAAATCACCACTCGATCTACCTCAAACAGTTGTCGCACTTCGGCTACCGTGGTTTGTAAAATCTCGTCTAACTCCAACGATTGGCGAATGCGCTGCGTTACAGCCGCAACAATTCGCTCAGACTCGCTTTGGTGTTGGACACGCTGTTCAACTTGCTGAGAGTGTGCTGATGCTACAGTTAATGATGCGATTTGCTCAAAGTAAGGGGTTGTAGTGACAGGCGCTGCACTGGGTTTAGCAATCAAATAGCCTTGAGCAAAATTTGCACCTCGTTCTCGCAGCCAGTTCAGTTCCTCAATGCACTCAATTCCTTCAGCAACGGTTTGAATATTTAACTTTTGAGTAATCTCTAGAAGCTTCTCGGTAATCGAAGCTTTGTAAAGGTCTTGATGCACATCTCGAATTAACTCCATGTCCAGCTTGATAAAATCTGGACGTAACTGATGCAGCAAGTTTAGGCTGGAATAACCAGAACCAAGATCGTCAAGAGCGATTAAAAACCCAGCATTGCGGTAGTATTGAAGCACTGCTTTGAGGTGAGCTAAATCTTGAGGATTGTCTGACTCCACGACTTCAAAAACAACGCGATCGTGGGGAATTCCAGCAGTATCAATAGCTTCTACCGTACTACGTAGGCAAAAAGCTGGGTCATAAAGTGACGTTGGTGCAAAATTGATGAAAATATGCCTATTTACTTGATGGCGGCTGAATTGAGTGATTGTGCTGAGGCGAGCAACTTGGTCGAGTTGTGGTAGAAGTCCGGCTTCAGTTGCTAACTCCAGAATGGATGTCGGTAGTACTAAATTGCCTTGTTCATCCAGGCCGCGTAAGAGCGATTCATATCCAAAAATTTGCGATGTATCGTTAATTGAAACAATTGGTTGAAAGTAACTGGTGAATCGTTCTGTTGCCAGCATATCAATCAACCAATCGGATTGGTTTAACTTAATGAAGCGTTGTAATGAGGCTATGTCACTAAAATCATGGAGTTGAGGTTGGAAAGTGCCTTGTATGAAAAGGACTTGCGTCTCTTTTAATTCTCTTGGTGCAAGTAGTTTGGCCAGGTTACGGGCAATTTCTAGAGACTGTCCAGGTCTACACTCCAAACTCAAACCTGGTCGCTCGTGCATCAGTTCATACTTAAGAGAAAACTGCTGTAGATAAGAGGTGACTTTTATCAGGGTATGTGAAACTGGGAACCAGAGAAAGAGCCTACCTGCTTCCTTATTCCGGCAGCGTGCAACATTGCGACAAGCACAGGTTTTGGAGATAGGACATATTTGGCTCATAGCTAAATAATTTACTCAATCCGATTTATTCTATTATTCCCATTATTTTTACTGTAAAAGATAAACTACACTTCAAATATATGAAGATTTGATGAGTTAAGTAAACTGCATAATTTAGCTGAGTAAGTGACTTGGCAACACATACAAAATTTTATACTAAAAAGCCAAGTAATTGCCGATATGTTTTGTACAATCAAGCAACATAACGAGGAGTTATATTAACAGTTTAAGTTACAAAATAAAGGTAATACTAATTAAAAAAAGAATGCAACAGATACATACTCCCAAACCTACAGCAGTTTTCATTTACATGAGGTACAAAGTTGCGGGTTTTGAGGCAGGAGGCAGAAGGAAGGAGTTAGAAAGAAACTCTTTATGTTTGATGAATCACTCCTGGTTGTACCTCACTTACTTGCAATCTGCTGTATGTTATGTCTGGTTTTGTTAATGCGTGAATTTTGAATTGTGAATTGATATTAGATATGCCCACTTCTACCAATTAGAGTTGCAATTTCCTTGATTAATTCCTCTGGTTCGATGGGTTTAGACAGATGCTTTTGAAACCCTGATTCAAGTGCTTGTTGCTGATTGATTTCTCCAGCATAAGCAGTTAAAGCGATCGCCGGAATTTGTTTGGCTTGATTTGCCTGCAATGCTTTAACTTGGCGCATTAGCATATAGCCATCCATCTCTGGCATTCCAATATCACTGAGCAGCATATCTGGTTCTGACTCTGCCAAAATTTGTAATGCTTCTTTTGCTGATGTCACTGCTGTCACCATTGCTCCAGCCTGTTCTAGTACAAATGTGTGGAAGTCACGGGTATCATCGTCATCATCTACAACTAAGATTTGGCTGCCTGCCAGGATTTCAGTCCCAAGAGAAGGATTTAATGCAGCAACATCTATATTTGGTTTTACAGTTAAATCTTTTTTAATTAGTGGTAGCCTGACTCGGAAAATAGCTCCTTGCCCCTCACCTAAACTTTCTGCTTGAATCGTGCCGCCATGTAATTCGGTCAAATGACGCACAATTGCTAACCCTAACCCCAATCCACCAAATTTTCGGGTTGTCGTGCCATCAGCCTGACGAAAATATTCAAACACGTAAGGCAGAAACTCAGGGCTGATTCCCTTACCTGTGTCGCTGACAGTAATCTGAGCTTCAGCGTCAACGTACTCTAGTTGAATATCAATTTTTTCTCCTTCCGGAGTGAATTTAACGGCATTCGATAAGAGATTCCAAATAATTTGTTGTAAACGACCAGAATCACCCAAAACTTGCTCGAAAGAAGCATCCAGCATCGTCTGAATTTGAATATTTTTGGCTTCTGCTGCCAAACGGACTGTTTCCAATCCTGCCTCAATCACCAGTACTAGGTTGACAGGTAACATCTTCAAGTTGAGCTTGCCTTGTAAGATCCGAGAGACATCAAGCAAATCTTCAATTAGTTGAGCTTGTAATTTAGCATTCCGTTCGATAGTTGCGATCGCGTTCTTCAGCGCTACGGGGTCAAACTCACGAGTCTGCAAGAGTCTCGCCCAACCAAGAATCGGATTCAGAGGCGATCGCAATTCATGGGAAAGTACCGCCAGAAACTCATCTTTAATCCGGTTGGCTCTTTCGGCTTCAGTTCTAGCTGCTTGCTCAAGTTCTAGGAGGCGATCGCGTTCGGCTTCTGCAACTTTGCGTTCGGTAATGTCGATGACTGAGCCGATGTAACCTTTAAACTCGCCATCCACTCCAAACCACGGATTCGCGGCATCGATGCAAGAGCGATATTCGCCGTCTTTGCGCCGCAAGCGATACTCCAAACGGAAAGCCGAATAACTGCTACTAGCTTCCAGAAAAACATTCCTGGTGTCATTGCTGTCTTCTGGATGCACAGCATTTAACCAGCCAAATCCCAGACCCATTTCCTCGCTTTGACCTGTAAAATTGTACCAGCTTTGACTGAGGTAGGTGCAGTAGCTATTGGTATCTGTCACCCAAACCATGAAGGGGGCATTATCAGCCATATTGCGGAACTTTTCTTCGTTTTCCCGAAGGGCTTTTTCTGCTTGTTTGCGATCGCTAATTTCTGTAACGAAAATGCTTACCCCTTCTGCAAACGGGTAGACGCGGTTCTCAAACCAGCGCTGCCAAGCTGGATAAAAGTATTCAAACTGAACAACAGTGTTTTGGGCGATCGCCCGATGAACTTCAGTATGAAACTCGCTTTTAACCATATCGGGAAATACTTCCCAAACGCTCTTACCTAGCAACTCTTCCTTGGGGATGCCAACAACATCTGCTACGCGATCGTTGACAAAGCTATAACGCCACTCTCGATCCAACACAAAGAACTGGTCTTGAATACCAGCGATAACAGTCTCTAGGTGTGCTTTGGCGACCTCAGCTTCAATTCGCAATCCTTGCTCGCGTTCCATTGCCTCTTGGCGGAGACGAGCCATTTTTAGGGCTGCCTCTACCCGCGCCAACAATTCCCGGGCAGAGAAAGGTTTAATTAGATAATCATCGGCTCCCGCTTCTAACCCTTCCACCCGTGCCTCTTCCCCCGCCCGTGCCGACAACAGAATGATTGGAACTTTTTGCGTCAGCGGATCGGCTCGTAATGCTTGCAGCAGTCCAAAGCCATCTAATCCAGGCATCATCACATCTGTCAGTACCAAATCGGGGACACGTCCACGAGCAGACTCCAAAGCAGCTAAACCATCCGACACTGATTCCACTTCATATTGCTGACTTAATAGGCGCTTAACATAATCGCGCATATCTGCGTTGTCGTCAGCCAAAAGAATCCGAGCAGGAGAGGGTGACAGATGATAGGTGAGAGGTGATAGGTAAGATTCTTCCCTATTCCCTATTCCCTCTATTCCCTGTTCCCTGTTCCCTGCTCCCTGCTCCCCTGCTCCCCTGCTCCCCTGCTCCCCTGCTTCTTTTGGTAGCCACCGCAGGGCTTCTTCTAAATAAGGTGTTGCACCTAATGCAGTTGAAGCTAAAGTTCGCGGGGCACTAATCCGGTCTGGAGGCAAATGAGCATATCCTGTTGGAATTGACACAGTAAAGCAACTGCCTACTCCGAGAAGACTGGTAACATCAACTGTTCCACCATGCATTTGCACCAATTCTTGCACCAGTGATAATCCAATTCCTGACCCTTCAAAAGTTCGTCCTTGCGCTCCTTTGACGCGGTGGAATCGTTCAAAAAGGTGGGGGATTTCTGCGGCTGGGATACCGATTCCTGTGTCTTTGACTGCAAACTCGATATGGTCATTTGACCACTGCAAACTGACTGCAATTTCTCCAGCCATCGTAAACTTGAAGGCATTCGAGAGCAGGTTAAGAACAATTTTTTCCCACATCTCCCGATCTACATACACTGGTGCTGGCAGAGCAGGACAATTAACTGATAACTGCATCCCTGCCCGTTCGACTGCGGAACGAAATACACTAGCTAGTTCTGCGGTGAAGGTGGCAAGGTTGGTGGGTTCATAAGAGGCTTGAACCCTTCCGGCTTCAATGCGTGAAAAATCTAGCAAGCTGTTGACCAGTTTCAGCAGCCGAAGTCCGTTGCGTTGCACCATTTCTAGCTGCTCTCGTTCTTTGGCTGGAAGCAGAGTAGCACAAGTGGTTAAAGTGTCCTCTAATGGCCCCAACATCAGAGTCAGTGGGGTACGGAACTCGTGGCTGACGTTGCTGAAAAAGACGGTTTTGGCGCGATCGATTTCTGCCAAGGCTTCAGCACGTTTGCGTTCTTCCTCGTAAGCTTGGGCGTTAGCGATACTGGCTGCAATTTGAGCCGCAACTAAATCAATGAATCCTTGATAATTGTCGTCGAATAGCCTGAAAGGGTTCAAACCAGCGATTAATATACCAGCTTTTCCGCTTTGACCGGATGGGGCAATGGGTACTGCGATCGCTTGATGGGGCGATCGCTGCCAAACACCACAAGGTAGACTACTAAAAGACACTTCCAAATCGGAAATTAATTTTGGCCGATGTGTTTCGATCGTTTCCGCAAAGGGCCAAACCCCATCAGCATCGAGAGCAACTGTTTCTGGAACTGCTACGTGGTTTTGCTCGATGCGGCACGTTCCAGCCAGAAAAACTTCCTGCTTATCGGGATCGACCAGATAAATCATTGCGAAGGGGAGATCGTAAGGGTTGCTCTCCAGACAACTCGCACTTAGCGTACAGGCTTCATCGAATGTCCGCGCGTCTGCTGTCCTCGCCGCTAGTTCGCGCAAAAGTGCCAACTGACGCTCGCTGATAATTCGCTGCGTGTCTTCTGTGTTGGCGCAGATGATCCCACCTGTATCGCCCTGGTCATTAGGAACCGGACTATATGAAAAAGTATAATAGGTTTCTTCTGGGTAGCCGTTGCGCTCCATAATTAGCAGTAGCGCTTCGTCGTAAGTACCCTCATTCTTCAGCATTGCTGATTCGGCGCGAGGCCTAACCTGATCCCATATTTCTCGCCACACGTAAGAAGCCGGCTGCCCAAGTGCTTCTGGATGTTTGCCGCCGATAATAGTCTTATAAGCGTCATTGTAAAGGTTAATCAGTTCCTCACCCCACCAAACAAACATGGGTTGACGGGAAGTTAGCATAATTCGCACGGCAGTCTTCAAACTCTGCGGCCACTGCTGTGTTGGGCCAAGGGACGTTTTTGACCAATCCTGTTCTCGCATCCTAGCACCCATTTCGCCTCCACCGATAAGGAAATTTACGTTGGCATTGCTTGCTAACGTTGATTCGTTCTTCATCAATTCCTCTCGATTGGTCATGTGCGGTTACAGGCTACATCGGTGGTTGTCTTTTAGAAAAAATCCTCTATAAATTAGACTAGACCTTTACGCTTCTAAACACTTATTTTAGAGGATATTCAAAGGCAGATACAGGGTGAGATACCAATGCTGTGACTTTTCAAAGCATTAAAATTGCCTTTTTGAGGCAAGCTTCTACTTTGGCTATTTTTATTGTCTCCTTTATATCATCGATATTTCAAGCTAGCTACCAAGGGCAATTCTCATTAGACAATAGACTTCTTGACATTTGTGGGGAAAAGGGGAAGGGTTAAAGGGTAAAGGTATGGAATTTTCCCAAACCCAGTAACCTTTAACCATTCTCCAACCGGAAAGCAAAAGCTACTTTTGCAAGATGTTTAGTCTAATCATGTTGTAACGGCGATCGCTAGCCACAAGTGTTTGGCACGCTGTAGGTTAAGCAAACGGGTTTTAATAATGGGTTGCGCTAAAATTCCCCTGCCGAAAAAACTTTGAAGGAGGGGAATTAAAGCATTCCTAAATATTTAAATTGTTTCTGTAAACATACCGGTTCGGGCAAACTCTTCTTCTTCAGGGGTGAAGAGTGGAGGTTTATCCACAAGGCTCGGTTCAAAGTAGTATGTTTCTTGGAGAAACTGCCCGCTAATGACAGCTTCCTCTAAATCCTTGATGTGATTGTGTGCAACTATACACGCTTCCTTGAGATTATTCGCATCGCCCTTCTCTAGCAGCTTTGGAAATTCTGTTTTTACCCCTGTCAGCCGTGCCAATGGCTTGAGAATTCCGTAGATGTTGTAGATGCGAGCAGTTTCTATGCTGGTGTATTTGAGTGCATTGGCTCTTGCTAACTCAGAGTCAAGGCTGGGCCAAAAACGGGTGGTGTAGAACGCTTTCTCATCCTTGTGATACCATTCTTCCGATCGCGCAATGGAAGAAGAAACGGTGTTATGCAGTTTCCAGAAGAATAAGCGCAGAGAGGAACCATCTACGACGGTAGATAATTTTGCCTCCAATGACACCTCAAAGTCAGTCAGGTTAGGATCGCGTCCAAGCACGAGGTATTCTACAGGATACATATCCACTTCCTTATTTTGGACAACGTACATATTCAGGTGGTGTCGGCAGTAAGGACAGGGGTACATTGTGGCAAACAGTTGGAAGAAATCTTTGAAGATTGCGACTGCGGCTTTTTGCTGTTCTGGTGTCTTGGTACAGACAATCTCAGCTGTAGTATGGAAGAAGCGCCACACTGCGGGGCCAATGTAGTAGGGGAAGCTGACTCGCATTTGGGAATCCTTCACCTCAGTCCGATCTAAATAGACATCAATGAATGCAACATACTGCGATAGCGCCCCTGATTCTCGCCCAAATTCTAGGCGTTCGCGGCGTTTCTGCACTCCATTCAGGTAGTGATGCGTTAACCGCCATGCTTGTTTGAGGATCAATTTCTGTTTGGGAGTGCAACGGGGAAAATTTTCGGCAACATCCGCCCCGTAGCGATTAAATTCTCCTGAGTTTTTTGTACACTGATACCATTCATCCAAAGCCGCTTCGTCGGGTACGGTGTTGCTTTGGATATCTGCTGTGCTAGAAACACTAAAGGCTGCCAATAACTTCGGCATAAAGTCCTCATACCAGTATGCTACTGGCATGATTGCACCATCTATTTCTTCAGTTGCTTGGGAGAGAATGACGCGGTTCCACTTGTGCAAATAGTCTTTTGGATTTGCCTGAGATTTAGCTGGTGGTGGAGCCATTTCTTCGTTCAGTTCTATTCCCCTGAGACGATTGAGTTCGTTAATCGCCAGCACACCTTCAACGATATCACCCAAGCTGAGACTTTTCTTTTTGATCGTAATTGCAAACTCAACTCCGGCAGCAAACTTTTCTTTGACATTGGCAAATTTACTCCGCGCTTCTAAAATCGCTTGCTGTTCTGCCAACATTTCTGGTGTCTTTGCCACTGTTTGCCAGTTCTCGATCCGCTCCTGCAATTGGGCATATTCATCGGTAATTGATTTCACCACTGCATCTAGAACGGGGTAGCAATCCTCGGATACTATACCTAATGCTTTGTACAGTGCGATCGCCTGTTTAACAAACTCCACAAAATCAGTAATTCTGTATGGCAAGTTTTTCACCCGCAAGTGAGTTTCGTGATTTGCAGAGAAACTCTCACGGAAGCTGCGGTAGGCTGCTCCTTGAATCAAACGAAACAAACCTATCTGCATTTGTAAGGGAGATGTACCACTTTTTTTCTGATTCGGTGAGTTTGGGTGTTGCGCTAACTGTTCTTTTAGCTGTGCCAACTCTGGAGTCGTTGCTTCTTGCGTCGGCTGAGTACTGGCTGCTGCGGCTTCATTGGAAGTAGCAACTGTCTTGAGCGAACTGTTAAGGGAAATCGGTGAATCTTGATAACCAGTTTTGCTTTCTGACTCCTCCGGTACTAGCTGACAGAATTCCTCAAAGTCAATTGAGCCATCGCCATCATGATCTACTTCCTGCAACATCTCTTTCAATTCAGCGTCTGTCAGCCCAAACTGACTCATGACTGTCCGCAGTTCAACGGCAGTAATTTCACCGCTACCGTCCTCATCAAAGGCACTGAAAGCTAACTTCAGGCGACTTTGGCGATCGCCTACTTTTGCAATCATCAGCGTTTTAAATTCTTCAAAATCGATAGTGCCTGATAAGTCAACGTCAATCTCCTTAATCAAGTCACGCAGCCCCGCTTCTGTGGGATTTTGCCCTAGCGATCGCATTACCTCCCCTAGTTCCTCGGTTGAGATCGCGCCGTTGCCGTCTACGTCTAATACTTTGAAAGCTTGCCACAATTTTTCTATTTCTTGTTCATCAATCATGGTTTTGTTCCAATTCTATATCTGTCACTAATAAATTTATTACCATGTTTTATAACAGCTACTTCAGTGCTGTTTAATTATATTAAGTAAGTAGGTTCGGCGCTTGGCAGATTGTTAGTCGTGAAGATGATGCCACATATCGTCCAGAAAGTTCAAACATTCGTCCAGAAAGTTCAAACATTCGTCCAGAAAGTTCAAATATTCGTCCAAAAAGTTCAAACATTCGTCCAAAAAGTTCAAGCATTCGTCCAAAAAGTTCAAACATTCGTCCAAAAAGTTCAAACATTCGTCCAAAAAGTTCAAACATTTGTCCAGAAAGTTCAAACATTCGTCCAAGAGCATAATTTACTAGATGCAACAGTCCTATACCCGATTGGGCATAACCACAGCAACAAAAAATATCTCTGTATTTAGTGCCCCATACCCAATACTTGGATTCCTTAGTCCTATACCCGATTGGGCATAACCACAGTCAACAAAAAATATCTCTGTATTTAGTGCCCCATACCCAATACTTCGATTCCTTTCGACTTCGCTACCTCGACTTCGCTCGGCACAAGTCAAGGCAAGTCGCTCAGTACAAGTACCCAATTCCCAGTCCCTTGTATTTGCGATCGCAAACTGACTTTACTTAAATATATACCTTTAGTAGAGGTAAATTCAAAGGCTATGTTCGATATTTAATTAAATAGTAAATATCAAGAACAACTAAACTCAGTTTTAACTCTACTTGCGATCGCCTTGTAAATTTGTCATTTGCTTATTCTTACAACAAATCTGGCTTTACAGGATTGATTGCAAATGCCCCTAGAGTGAGTATCAAAAGTTCTCTGTTTTTACTTATATAAGCTCCTTTGCCTTATTTCAGCTATTAGAAATGAGGCATTTCCTATGTTGCCATATACCCACGCATAATTTTGTCAACGGGAATATAGGCAAAGTGTTAGTAGTGAAATATATTTAGCCTATCTTATTAATATTTATTACAAATTGAGTTACATTTGCGAACTTGCGCTTTCAATCTAATGTAAGGCGAATTTTTTGCAATTTTTGAGAAAGGCTCTACTTGCAAGATAACTAGCTTTTCTCCTTTTTTAAATTTAACGATTGTTTTTCCAGATAAAGATTTTTCCTTTATTAAATTGACTTCATGTTTAACAGTTACGATTGTTCCTGGTGATGGAATAACAGGAGGCTCAATACTAGGAAATTGTTTAGGATTTGATGGTTGAAGAACTAGTTTTTGTCCAACAGATATACTACCTGAGGTCTTATTAACCATACCTATCCATATCCAGCCAGTAGGATTTACTGATTTTGTTGAGTTTACAGTTGGTTTGGGTGTTAATAAAGGAATCTCTAATATATTAAGCTTTTGATAAATGAAGCTTATAAATGTACCACTTACTACAAAGAAAATAACTAGTCTCACAGGGATGTTGCTGACTCTATTCCGGCGACGATACCTGGATGGTTTAAATAAGTAAGAAAAGGTTACTGTTCCCACATAGATAATTTGGGCAGCGCTTGAATTCTTCCAAACGGTGCACTCTCCCAATCAACAGAGTCAAGAATTATGGGAATAACTCTAGCTTCTTTGGCTTCATGCCTTTCCATTGCCCGTTTTACTTCAACATCCCAGCAATAATCTGAAGCGATAAAATTTGCACTTATAAGCAGCAAAATTATTTGAGATGAATCTAAGTGAGTGTCTATCTCATTGTGCCATTCTTTTCCTGCTCCAATTTTGCGATCATGCCATTCTGTAATCACTCCTTGCCGCCTTAAAAGAGTGAGGTGATTTTCTAGTTTATCGCGCAGTTTTTCATCTTCATGAGCATAAGAATAAAACACTTCAATAGCTTGATCAGGTTGCAATGACATAAGTTGCTTTATGACTCTAATCTCTAAAAGTAGGTTTAAATCTTTATCAAAGTTGTCTACTAAAACTCACAGCTTTTATTTGAAGGCATCACAAGATTGATTTGAATTTACAGAATAGTGCTTTATAAGACTCTACCACATAGCACTACTAAAGTAATAGCACTTGTTCATCTATTCAAACTCTTTACCAACACTATTTTATCAGCTTCATTTACTGTTATTTGCGCCAGCCCAAACTGTTCAATAACTGCTGCATTTGTTGTCAAATGCCTACTCACCTCAGCCACTCGATACTGACTTTCTTGTGAAGCTAAAGCAGCCGGCAATAATAACTGATCTGCTAAATGTTCATCCACCGGTGCGCCGGTGTAATGAAACTCAAGCAGTTGCTGACAAGCAATCTCTGCAACTGTTTCCGCCGACAACCGCAAACGCCCAAACCCACCAAAGCCAGTTAAGCTATTCTGATACTCAGCAGTTAAAAAAATACCGGCCCCAGGTGCCACACCTCTTTCTCGTAAAGTCTGTACAGTAACCTTTAAATGAGCTTCCCGTAGCAAATTTTCCGCACGATTCGCCATCCGTTGCGGAATATGGGAAGGCAATTCTGTCACCACTGCTAGTCCTCGCACCTGTTGTAAATCGCCCCGTTCCAGCAAGTCGATCCCACCGAGTTTACCACCGCCATCCACCTGTAACTCTACCTCTCCGCCACCTTGGGGATACCACCCCCAAGCGCCTAATTTGACTTGGGCTTCTACACCCATGCGTTGCAGTATGGGCAGATAAACTTGCTCAATATACGTCGCTGTCGGGCTAAAATTCACATGAGTTCCACCCTTTAGTGTCACCAGAGAATTGCCAGATGCTAGTGCCAAAGGTAAGAGAATTGTTTGTAAAACTAAAGCGATCGCACCCGCAGAACCACCTTGTTGTGCTTTACTAACATCAAAGGTATAAATTCCCGCTTGCACAGCACTACCTGGGATGAATTCTAGCAGCATTGAACCCAAAGCATCACCTCGTAGTTGGGCATTACAAATTCTCGCCGCCGCCCGAACTGCTGTTAAGTGTTGCGCTGCTAATCCTGGCTTTTTGCGTCCAGCGCGAATGCCTGTAATTCGTATGGGTTCGCCGGTAATGGCGGCTAGACTTAAGGAAGTGCGAAGAACTTGTCCGCCTCCCTCTCCGTAGGAACCGTCAATTTCAATCATGGGCGATTATTGGAAAGTTGGATTTTGGGTTATCCGAAAAGAATTCAGGAGTCAGTCGTCAGAATTCAGAATTGAATTGGAGTCCGACTGAGGAATGAATAAATGGTAAAACATCACCAGCCGATCTTTCCTGCGCAAGCGGCCCCTTTGACTTTCCGCGCTTATCCCCCACTTTCTTATTCTGATTCTTGAATTCTGAATTCTTCTTCAACCCCACGGCTTTTGAAATCAAACCACAAATTATAAACGCCTGACAGCTAGCTTTTTGAAGCGAAGTTACACAAATATACAGAAAAAATTCTGATACAGCAGATTTCAAGGAAAGTGAGGTACACACACGATTCGTCTGTTACCCAGGTATAAAGGGTATTTTTCTCCTGAATTCTGAATTCTGAATTCTGAATTCTGCTGTATGTGTTTCTGTAGTTTGCTAATTTTGAGTATGGAATTGAATAACCTTGCTTTTACCGGGGTTCATCAACCCATAAGGATCGACTATTTCTTTAAATTTTAACTGCTCAGGATCGATCACTTTTCTGCCGCTGTCTTCAATAATATACGTATGAGGATTGGCAATACTCACACCATGTTGTTCGTGATAGCGGATAATTTCATTGAGGCGTTCTTCTGTGGTGTAGCGCACAAGTTGCAATGCACCAGGAACTACGACACCATTCACCCGAAAAAATTCTAGATGCATCATTACCTCATCGCCGAAGTAATTATACATCTGCTCTACTAGTTGCAAACTGCCATCATTAGGAAAGAGACTTTGTAAGTATGTAATCCCAGTATCTACACTCCGGGCAAGTAAGGTAGTGTGGTTCCAGGAAAACTCTGCTAAATGTGTACCTTTAGCTGCTTCCTCAGCTGGTTTTTTATAGGTAATTTGTCCGCCGTATTGCTCCACAAAAGCCGGTAAAAATTCCAAACTCGGTTCAGAAATTATCAAGAATACTGAGTGACTTCCTTCAGGAATATACTCTTGTACTGCGTGAAAATATTGGGAAATTGAAGATGCAAAGACAGAAATCAACTTCTTAATCATGCCATCAGCATTGCCAATTGCCTGACCAAACTTTGCTGCTGCCATAAAGTCGTCAAAGGTGACAATCACTTCTGCCCAAGGATAAGCTGGCCCTAAAGGAATTTCGACTTCAGTGATGATGCCATTGATTCCCCAAGCATGATTTACCTTTTGGACATCATCGCCGCGTAATGCGATCGCACGGGGTTCATCTTCTACAGTTATCACTCGCAATGCTAAGATATTACCGCGATCGGCTAACATACCATATTGGATCGAGCCAATACCGCCACTTCCCCCAGCAATAAAGCCGCCAATTGTGGCAGTGCGGTACGTAGAGGGAGCCAGACGAATTTCCCAGCCGATTTCTCGTGTTTTTTTATCCAAAGCTGCCAACTTCACCCCAGCTTCTACCCGCGCCACTCCCGGTTTTACCCAAAGAATCTCTTGCAACCGCGTCATATCCAAAATTACGCCACCGTGCAACGGTACACATTGCCCATAATTCCCAGTTCCCGCACCTCGCACAGTTACAGGTATACGATGTTTTGCACAGGCGGCTGCAACTTTTAAAACCTCTGCTTCATTAGCGGGACGCACTACGATATCCCCAACTTTTCCCTCTAGTTTCGACACTAACACGGGGCTAAAAGTGTAATAATCCTGGGATAATTTGGCGACTTGGCTAGAATCGGTAATAATTTCTATACCTTCTAGAGAATTAATCAAAGCATCTAATTTTCTCGTCATATATATCCTTTTTTTTAACGCAGAGGAACGCAAAGAATTCACTCCTCTGCGAACCTTTGCGCTTCCCTCAGCGCCCCTTTGCGTTTTAAAATCTTAATTCTAACAGGCAAAAATCAATACTTAGTTTCCTGTGTCTGTGCGTCAATAATTACACTCCAGTCATCGTTTTTCACAGCAGCTTCAAGTTGACGCTGACGTTCAGCTTCACTCGCATCTATTGTTTCTAACTCTTTAGAAAGGGTTGTATCAGCCATTGCTTTCCGCAGTTTTAGCTTTTTCTCCTCGTAGGCTTGAAGTTGGGCTTCTGACATTACCGCCTTAGTCGCTTCACCTACCGTACTAGCCCACATTTCGCTTTCAGTTGCATTACCAGGTGGCGTACTTTCGAGTTCTGCTATCCACGCATCTCGCAAATCTTCCATTTCTTGACGTTTGGGGAACTTGAATGCTTGCACGCGGACAAAAGCACACTTTTGCTCACCATTTTGGCGAAGATGGCTGTTTAGGGAAAGCAACACATTCCGAGAATAGCCAATGTACTGCGTGTGACGTTCTGCATCTAATACTGCGTAAACTCCGGCAATTTTAGCGTTCTGAGCAGCTACACTCCAAGCCTCAAATTCAATGATTTCAGTACCATTGTTTGCCAGTTCAGGAGTTATACTCACCTCAATGGCGGTGTGTTCGTTGTCAGAACTATACAAAAAATCATGCAGTCCACGGTGGTTTATGGGGACATTTTGATGTTCAATTGGCGGATTGTGCTGAGTTTCCATTGCAGTCGATCTCCAAGTTATTAATTAGTGATGTCTACGACAAACTTCTCTACGAGAGGCTACGCCAATACTTACGCAAGCAAATATATGCCCTTAAAATATTGAAGCTTAAATCTACTCACATCTCCAAATTCTTGTTTTGACAAAGCAAAAACAACTATTAAACTTCTTATGAATCAATTGATACCTAAAAATTGGATGTTCATCAAACAACGGCTTACCCCTTATTTATTCTTATTACCCGCCTTAGTTCTTTTAGGGTTAACTGTTTTTTGGCCTGCACTGCAAGCATTTTACCTCAGCTTTACCAGCTATGAAGACATTGCCCAGCCGCCACAATGGATAGGTTTCGCCAACTTTCTTAAGCTTTGGAAGGATGCAGTTTTTTGGAAAACTTTGGAAAACACTTTTTTATATCTTGTAGGTGTAGTACCAATTTTAGTAATTGCTCCCTTAGTACTGGCAATTTTGGTAAATCAGAAACTGCGGGGAATGAATTGGTTTAGAGCAGCGTACTACACTCCAGTGGTAATTTCAATGGTGGTTGCGGGAATAGCTTGGAAATGGCTGTATGCAGAAAATGGATTACTGAATCAGTTATTTAAAACTTTAGGTCTTTTTCCAGAAGGTATTCCTTGGCTAACTAGCCCAGCAAAAATTTTTGGCATTGTACCAATTTCTCTTGCCAGCGTCATGGCTGTCACCATATGGAAAGGATTAGGCTACTACATGGTGATTTATTTAGCGGGGTTGCAATCAATTCCCGCTGATGTGTACGAAGCCGCAGCCATTGATGGCTCTGATGGTATCAGCAAACATTGGGATATTACCATACCTTTAATGAAGCCCTATCTAGCCTTAGTGGCAGTAATTTCGGCTATTTCTGCAACCAAAGTCTTTGAAGAAGTCTACATTATGACTCAAGGAGGGCCACTCAGTAGCTCAAAAACGATTGTTTATTACTTATATGAGCAAGCTTTCAATAACTTGGAAATTAGCTATGCTTGCACGATTGGTTTAGTGCTATTTTTGATAATTTTAGGATTGTCAATTTTGCGATTAGCTATTAATCAGCAAGGTGATGATATCACAATTTAATAAATTTAGAACAAATCATCTTCCCTCAGCCCCGATAATCTGAATATATTCAAATATCGAGAGTGCATGAAAACAGACACGATTTTTTACACCTTATTCCAAACTCTTCCAGGTGTCTTATTTGAACTTTTGGAACAATCGCAAGCTTTAGCATTACACTACCAATTTACTTCAGTAGAAATTAAAGAATTAGCACGTCGTATCGATGGCTTATTCTTACCAAAACCTGACTACCCAGAAGATACAATCTATTTTGTTGAGGTACAGTTTCAGCGCGATGATGATATTTACTGGCGAATAATCACAGAAGCTTTCCTCTATATCAATCAGTATAAACCTCAACGTCGCTGGCAAGCAGTATTACTTTTTGCTCAACGTAGTCTCGATCCAGGTATACCATTCATTTATCAAACATCATTAGCTCCACAGCAAATTTGTATAATTTATTTAGACGAATTAGATAATGTACCATCATCTTCGATTGGGTTAGGCATAATTAAGTTAGTAGTTGCAGCCGAAGATCGAGCTGTACAGCAAGCGAAAAACTTGATAAAACAAATACAACAAACGGATGAAGCTAACCGTAGCAATCTTTTAGAATTAGTAGAGAGAATGCTTATCTACAAATTTGTAAACAAAAGTCAGCAGGAGTTAGAAGCAATGTTTGGATTAACCGACTGGAGACAAACTAAATTTTACCAGGAAGTAAAGGAAGAAACCAAGCAGGAAGTAAAAGAAGAGGTTCGCAATGAAACAAAACTCGATACAATACCCCGTCTACTTAAGTTGGGTTTAAGTATAGAGCAAATTGCTGAAGCATTAGAATTGGATGTTAAACAGGTACAACAAGCTATTGAGAAGCAAGGAGAAGAGGGAACAGGAAGTAATTCGTAATTGAAGAGACTTATTTAAAATCGCTTTTGATATTCCACTACAGCACGACTGTCATCGGTTAAGTTAGTGGAGGCACGCACACGAAATTCATTGTTTATCCGGTAATTAATACCCCATTGGAAGGGGTCGTTTGTTGTCAAAATTTTGATACTGGAAACGGATATTTTGGAAGAAATGTCAACCCCAGCCTCTGCTGCTAATTCTAAAGTTGAATTGCTTCTTCCAGCTTCGGGATTCTCAGAAATAACGGTAGGAAATATCCGCAGTTCGCTTAAGCCAAAGGTACTCCCAATCTGGTTAAAAGCTGACTGAAAATTGTTAAACACAGCCGAACCTGCAATGTTAATTAGACCTAAAGTACTGTCTGCACGTCCTTGGGTGTCTACAAATCCACCTCCTAAAAGAGCAACAATTTCGGTTTGACTACGTGACGGACTACTTGTTAATTCTAGATTTTCATTCAGTTTGCTAGCTAAACCGTTGATAGTGGCTTCGACTCGAACACTCTCTAACGCTGATAAACCTGTAGAATTTACTCGGCTGAAGTCATTACTTTGAGTTACATCCAGTACTTTGGCAAATAGCCGAATATCTAAGTTGGGGTCGCGGGGTTGAGAAGGACTAAAAGTTGCGGTGTGTTTATAACCACGAGCAAGGTTAAATTGGGTAGTAAATAAATTTACTCCTCCTTTTTCTAACTGAATAGTGCCATCGGGTATCGGCTGATTAATTAAGCCGTTAACTATGAGATTACCGCTGGCACGGAAGTTGAGAATAGGGTCACGGGTAATTTGGACGTTTTTACCTAGTTCCAAATCTAAATTATTAAATCTGGCGTTTGTATTTCCCGTCCCATTTCCAATTCCAGATTTGCTTTGCTTATTGTCTTTTGTGGGCGATACGCCAATACTACCATTTTCAGATGTCGTGGCGTCGGTAGATTCTGCCAGCAATACCTTACCATCAAATAAATTTACTCTACCGCCAATTATGGGGTTAAGGGCAGAACCAGTAATTTGCAAATTGCCACTAGCGCCTCCTTGGTAAAGTCCTTTAAGATTCAACGCTAACTGCTCGAGATTAACAGTCAGGGGATTTTTGATAGTTACGTTCTCATTTTTGAAAATGGGAATTTCTCCAGCAGCTTCTACCTTTCCACGGCTAAATCTACCTTGAAGATTTTCTACTAAGATGCTGTCAAAATTAAACAGCACTCTACCTGTGACGCGTCTCAGCTTACCTGGCAAAGCCTGGGCTGAAAAAGTAGCATTATTGACAGTAGCAATTCCATTTACTTCGGGTTTTTGCAGTGTTCCTCGCACTTTGAGGTCTACTTCTCCTTCACCTTTCTCAAATAATACTTGATTGGTCAATGCGTTTAACAGCCCCAATCCCTCGTTTTCTAATTTCATATCCAAACTGATTTGATCGCTGTCTGGTGCGACGGAAGCAAAAGGTAATTTATAAGGGATGCTGCCAGTAATATCAACAGGTTTTGGCCCAGCAACTGCTACAGTACTACCAAAGTTTAAGCGTCCATTGGCATAGCTGAAACTTGCTGTTGCTGACTCTATTTTGCTCTGATTTAATATTCCTTCTGTGATTTGCAATTCCCCTCTCGCTTGGGGATTAGCAATACTACCTGCTAAAGCTGCTGTACCGTTAAGATTACCTGTGATGCCAACTGGTAGTTTGACAACATTATTCAATAGTTTTACTGGAAAATTATTCACCCGCAACTGACCAGATTGTTCATCACCGCCAATGTTACCTGTGAACGCAATCAGTCTGTTTTGAGACTGGATTCGTAATGGTCGCAAACTCAAAACACCATTTTCAAAGTTACCTTCGGCAATCACTCGATCGGCAGTATAAAAACGATTCCGTTCTTCCTTTTTACCCCAAGCAAAGTCTTGTCCATTCAAATTAAAATCTACTGATAATCCATTGGCTGTAGCTGTATTTACAGCCACTTCCCCATTGAAAGTTCCTTTTAAGTCTGCCAAATCCGGTATTGGAGTGGAATTAAGTCGCTGTTCTTCCTGTTCTGCCAGCAAAGCTTCAATTTCAGAAAACCGTTGAATTTGGGTTAATAAGGGTTCATTTGGCGTTCCTTGGGGGTTGGTAGTCAGATCCGCTGCGGTGCCGTAAATTTCTGCCGAACCACCTGGCAAATTTTGTAAATCAAATACCTTTGCTACAGCTAGAACATCTTGGATCTCACCTTGCTTGACGTTCAATTTACCTTGTAATTTAAGCCCTTTAGGGCTTTGAGCCACAGTACCAACAAGGGCGTAGCTACTTTTTCCTTTGACAAATTCGCTACTAGTGAGTGTAGCTTTACCGTCATCGTAGCGGAATTGAGCAGCTATTCGATCGCCTTTAACCCGGCCAATTTGCGGATTTGCGATCGCTAAATTTCCCGTTGTTGCCAATGTCTGCTGATTAAACAGCAAATCCCCAGTTAACAATCCAGCTATCTTACCAGCACCCAATCGAGTAATTGGTGGTGGAGTCAAATTCAATATTTGTAAGGGGAAATTGGCAACTTTCAGCGCCCAATCATTGCCTTGAACGTTACCTGTGGCTGATGCTTGCTGCCATTTGACTAAGAAAGATTTCGGGCGATTATTGGCATCTAAATTGAAGTTCAAGCGATCGCTATTTCCTGCCAAGTTCAAATTTAAACCGCGTCCCTGTGCTGAATCAATGTTCCCAGTTAACAACGGCTCAAAAGCAATATCTTGAACAACTAAGTCTCGTAAATTAATTTGTCCTACTACATTTGGTAAGGGCAGCTTACCAGTGATTTGACCATTAAAATCTACTCTCCCTGCTACAGCAACTTGATTGGGAAGATTGATTGGTAACTGTTTTAAGTTGTAATTCTGCGCTTGGACGTTGAGATTTAGGGCAGTAATTTCCGGTATCCCTGCTTGTTTTGCATTGGCTAATATGTTACCAGTCACACTTAAACCGGGAGCCGTTGCTCGCTCAATGGTAAGTCTTTCACCACTCCAAGCGATCGCAGCCGTCAGAGGTCGCTCTAAACCAGGAATACCTTGGGATAATTGCACCTGTCCAGCAGCACGCACATCAGCTAATTTGGGCGATCCTAGCGTACCCGCTAATTGCAACTGACCGCCAAACTGGCCCCGCAATTGCTGATTGAACCGATTTAATTGCACACCAGCAGCATCAACTACAGCTTGATAGCGACCATTAGCTACTTGGATATTAGAAGCTGCGATCGTTCCACCTGCAACATCCAGCCGTCCCTGACCGTTAGCTTGGATAGTTTGTGGTTGGAAAGAATCAACAGAACCCGCCACGTTTGCTTGACCAGTTAACGTCCCTCGAAACTGTGGTGGTACTGCTGCTAACTGTTGTAACGGTACATTAGTTGCCTGAACTTGCGCCTGGTATACACCATTACCCACTTGGATATTAGAGGCTGTAATAGTTCCACCCGCAACATTTATCCGTCCCTGACCGTTGGCTTGGATCGTTTGCGGCTGGAAGGATTCAACAGAACCCGCCACGTTTACTTGACCAGTTAACTTCCCTCCAAACTGCGGTGGTACTGCTGCCAACTGCCGCACAGGTACATTAGTTGCCTGAACTTGCGCCTGGTATACACCATTACCCACTTGGATATTAGAGGCTGTAATAGTTCCACCTGCAACATTTATCCGCGCCTGACCATTGGCTTGAATAGTTTGCGGTTTAAAAGAATCAACAGAACCCGCTACATCGAACTTACCAGTTAACGCCCCTTGAAACTGCTTTGGTACTTTTGCCAACTTTTGCACAGGAACATTCTTAGCCTGAACTTGTGCCTGATATGAACCATTCGCTACTTGAATATTAGAGGCTGTAACCGTACCGCCACCAATAGCAAGGCGACCCTCACCACTGCCACGGAAGGTTTTCAGGCTGAAATCATCTCTGCTACCTGCGATTTGGAACGTTCCCGTCAAAGGATTATCTAAAGCTGGGGGAGACTGTTTCAATATTTGCCCCAACCGTACATTATTAGCTACCAGTTGAGCCGAGAAACTTTGGTCTTGCAGTTGGATATTAGAAACTGCAACTGTACCGCCACCAATTTGAACTCCTGCACCATCACTGCGAATTGTAGCAATTTCAAATGGTGCTGTGCTGCCTGAGAGAATGAGACGACCATTGAATTGTGCCCCAGCCAAAGAGACATTTTGCAGTTGACTTTTGTCTACAAAGGGTTCTAATTTTACCCCAGAGGAAACAGCGACAGCTTGCCAACGCTCATTGGCATAACTACCAGTTGCCCGAACTGTACCACCACTGATATTCAGAGCTACATTGCGGAAAGAGACGGTGCGATTTGGAGCGATCGCAACTTCGCCTGTTCCGGGGTAAGTTCCATTGGGAGCTTGAAACTGTACCACAGTTTGGACATTGGTAGGAGCGCCAGTTAGTTGAGCTGTACCAGAGACATTGCCGATTTGAAAGGTCGGTGTTGTTTCATAAACTTTGGCGATCGCATCCCCTGGAACATTCTTGGCAGCGAAATTTAAATTTAGTTGCGGACTCTTACCAAGTCTAATTGTACCAGCGCCCGTGATTTCACCACCAACTTTGGCTTTACCTTGAATATCTTTTAAGGTAATTAAAGAGGAACTAGTAGCAAGCTCAAACTTACTACTGATGCTATTAAAATCAACTTTATCAATTCTGGCAGTTTGGATTGTGGCAACTGAGCCGGAGAGTATTGGCTCTTTTGTCGATCCGGTAATCTGCAAAGAAGCTTTTACTTGTCCAGCGATCGCTACAGGTAATTTTACCTTAAGAGTCTCTTGGGCATTCGCCAAACTCACCGTATTTACACGCGCTGCCAACTTCAAGCCTGCTTGAGTGTCGATGATTCCCGTAGCCACTAAAGGAATTTTGCCGTAATTGCTAGTCACATTATTTAACTGCAACTCCGTTCCTTGGAAGTGCAGGTTTCCTTGGCTATTGCTCAACAATTGCGGGACTTTGGGTATTTGCAGCGTTACCCCTTGCACAGTAGCGTTGCCAAACAATAGAGTTTGCTGTCCTGGTGTCAACCGAACTAACAAATCGCCATTGGCTCGACCCGCTTGTAAGTTCACTGGTAACTTAATCAATCGAGTAATATTCTCAGCCAGAAAATCTTGTGCTTGCACCTGGAAAGTTCCTGCTAGCACCTTAGAACGTGTCTCTCCCTGAATGGAAATATTGCCACCACTGTCTGCTTGACCCCCAACTTCAAACCGTATCAACTGGTTATTTGCTAAAAGTTGAGCAGATCCATTAAGTTGAGAAAATAGCACCGGCAATTGCTGAGTGTTGTTAGGGGTAGCAGGGCGTTTATCCAGTACTGAATTAGAATTTGGGTCTTCTCCCTTGCCCCCCTGCCCCCCTGCTCCCCGGTCACTGAGCGTAGCCGAAGTGCTGCCCCCCTGCCCTGCTGCTCCCCGGTCACTGAGCGTAGCCGAAGTGCTGCCCCCCTGCCCCTCTACCCCCTCATCTCCCTCTACTCTCTCATCCGGCATCAAGGCCAGTTTGGCATTCCGAAACCGCAGGTAGTCCAAATCGGTTTTAATTGCACTGCTTTCACCCGACGGCGCGATGGTAGTGGAAATCCAACGCCCTCGCTCGTCCTGGTCAATGTAAATATCTGGATTGACTAAAGTTACATCTAGCTTTAGATGGCGATTAAAAATTAGTTGTAACAGATCGAAACCCACCTCTACAGATTCGACTGTGGCCCGATCTGCATCTGTAGGTGTGGCTGGGATAGCTGAAGCCCCAAACTGTACTCCTGTCAACGAAAATTGTGTGACTCTTCCCAGTTTTACCGGACGGTTGAGTGTAGTAGTTAAACTTTGTTGTGCCAAGGGTGTTAACTCTGTTTGGACAAAAGTCCACAACCGCCAAATACCAACGATAACTCCTAACAGCAAAAGTCCACTCAAGGCAATACTACCCCGGCTCAACACCAGCAACCACAAACGTTTGCGGATAGGGGAGGGGGAATGAATATCTTGATTGGTAGATTTAGTCATTTGCTTTCACTGTATTAATTGCCGGATGTCGTTGGCACACACAAGCATTAACTGGCACATTGGTTCAGTATGCCATTTCCAGGATACGCCAACTAAACTCAAGACCCCATTGGTTGAGTTACGGTATTTTCTCGATCCAATACTTATGCTGAATAATATTGGCGTTTTCAGGAAAATCTGAATAGAGTGAAAATTATTCTTGTGACTTTCCTTGAGGCACAATCTCGAACTTTAATATGAATAAACCTTAAAAAGGACAGATGATTACACCAATGCGTGTTTTTGTGTTAATTTTTAATGCTCGAACGGAAAATGAGGGGATTCACACGATTCGGGAAGGCGAGCGCAATAAAATTCTGATGTTCGAGTCAGAAGATGATGCCACGCGCTTTGCCCTGATGTTAGAAGCTCAGGATTTCCCCGCACCTACACCGGAGCCGATCGATGCTGAAGAAATCAAGGAATTTTGCGAAAGTGCTGGGTATGAATGGGAAATCATCCCAGAAAACAGCAATTTAGTTGTAACTCCCCCAGAACTTAACGTCGAAAAAACTGACTGGCAAGAAGATGCCCAGAAGGAGGATACTGTTGAAGACACTTTCCCTCTCAATCAACAGCCGCTAGAAGAACCAGAATTGTCTGATTCTGAATTAGAGAAGATGCGTCGCAAATTGGAAGGATTGTTGTAAGTAGTCATTGGTCATTAGTCATTAGTCATTAGTCATTGGTCATTGTTTACTGGTCGCTAACTGACAAATGACAACGGACAAATGACAAAGGACAAATGACAAAGGACAAATGACAAATGACAAATTTGCAAGAACGCGGGCATCTTTTAACTGAGCTGGTAAATCCTAACAGTCTGAACTTAGACCAGCTCAGTTCTCTGGAATTGGTGGAGTTGTTTAATGACGAAGACCAAAAGGCCGTCGCAGCTGTTGCAGCGGCAAAAATTCAGTTAGCAGAAGCAATTGAGCGCACCGCAGAGCGTTTGCGCCACGGAGGGCGCCTATTTTATATCGGTGCGGGTACAAGTGGCAGGTTAGGGGTGTTAGATGCTGCTGAGTGTCCACCTACTTTTTGTACACCCCCAGAGTTGGTACAGGGGATTATTGCTGGTGGTGCTGGCGCACTAGTACGCAGTTCTGAAGATTTAGAAGACAGCATTGAAGATGGTGAAGCGGCGATCGCTGGGCGGCACGTTACCCAATTAGATGTCGTAGTTGGCATTACCGCTGGTGGGACAACGCCTTATGTCCACGGTGCGCTTCATGCTGCTCGTCAGCGAGGAGCTACAACTATTTTTATCGCCTGTGTTCCTGCTGAACAAGTTAGCTTTGATGCTGATATTGACATTCGCCTATTAACAGGCCCAGAAATAATCGCCGGTTCAACTCGCCTGAAAGCTGGTACAGCCACTAAATTAGCTTTAAATATTCTTTCTAGCGGCGTGATGGTTAAGCTCGGCAAAGTTTATGGCAATCGCATGGTGGATGTAGCAGTCACAAATCAAAAATTACGCGATCGCGCTTTGCGTATTTTGCAAGACCTCACAGGTTTAAGTCGCGAAACTGCTGGTTTTTTACTAGAACGGAGTGGTAAATGGGTTAAGCTGGCGCTATTAATGCACTGGACTGGTTTGGAAAAAGACGAAGGCGATCGCCTTCTTTCAGAACACCAAAGTAATCTCAGGGCAGCTGTTGTCAGTTATCAAAACCACAAGCAACCTTGAATAAATTGTCTAAATAAATACTTTATAATCTGGCTGCTACTTGTTTTAGTAGCACGCCTTTTTTTTTAATATTCCTAGAAAAGTTGGCATTACTTAGAATAATTAAGAATAGTAAACTTAAATAAATATTTAAACTCTATTGTCAATTTCAATAAATAAAGCACAACTCTCTACTTTTTTAAACAAAAATCAGAACTTATACGGATATGATTCTATATGAAAATTATTAAAATGATATGTTATTACACTATGATGTCGACTATGGCAACCTACTTTAGTCATAAATATTAGCAGAAAAGTAAACTCCGCCAATAAAAACTCTATGCTAGATAAATTACTTACTAGCAATAGTTTTGTCATGTTAATATCTGTTTTGCTTTTAATAATCTTGATTTAGACTGCTATATCCCAAATCCATTTGCACTGATTCACATATCTGCCAATCGCTATATAACTAGAACACAGTGACAGAAGTGTTGCCTACCTTTGACAAGTGACTTAAGAAACTTGTCTGGTTAATTGAGAAGGTAGGTAGATTTACGCTGTGTTCTACTAGTATCGGTTTTTTATAGCTAGCTTTTTAATAAAAGGAAGAAACTATGCCCCATCAAGAACTTATTTCAAATAACCTAGTAAATGAATTTAAA
Source organism: Nostoc sp. DedSLP03 (assembly GCF_034530815.1). Lineage (NCBI taxonomy): Bacteria > Bacillati > Cyanobacteriota > Cyanophyceae > Nostocales > Nostocaceae > Nostoc > Nostoc sp. DedSLP03. The sequence continues at coordinate 104,580 of NZ_JAVRCK010000005.1, read as the reverse complement.
ACTTGTACTCAGTTGCAATATAATGGCAAGTTAAATATTAAGAGTTCCAAGGGCAGCCAATGGACTTTTTACTATCGATTGGGACGGATAGTTTGGGCAACAGGCGGAACTCATCCCTTCCGACGTTGGCGCAGACATTTAGCTCAAAATTGTCCCCAGATTGATATTGATAAGTTGCAGTTACCGATGCAAGACCTATCAATTGATTACTGGGACTATAAACTGATAGAAGTATTTTATAAGAAACAGAAAATTCAGAGAGAGCAGATTCAATCTATTGCGGAAAACACGATAACAGAACTATTATTTGACCTAGCTTTGCAAGGAAACTTTGCTTCTTTAACTTGCAATCGCAGCCAAGAAGTTATTTTAGAAACTCCAATGAGCTTCACGAGTTCAGAAATGTCTGTAAAGCACATGCAAGACTCATGGAAAATTTGGTCAGAAGCAGGTTTAGCAAATTTTTCTCCTGACTTAGCACCAATTCTACGGCGACCAGAACAACTTGAGCAGATGGTAAGTCCATCTGTCTACAAAAACTTTGTGAATTTAATCAATGGCAAATTCACTTTACGAGATTTAGCCATGAAAATGAAGCAAAGTGTATTGCCACTGACCCGTTCATTGCTTCCTTATATTCTTAAAGGAATCATCGAATTGATAGAAGTACCTGATTTGCCTTTAAGAATTACTGAAGTTAATAATAACTCTACCACCACTCAAGCAAAAAAGCGAATTGCTCCACTAATAGCTTGCGTCGATGATAGCCCTCAAGTATGCAAAATGGTAGAAAATATTGTCACTTCCAATGGATTGAGATTTATCAAAATTCAAGATGCTGTACAAGCTCTACCAACCCTGATTCAAGATAAACCAGATCTGATTTTCTTGGATTTGATTATGCCGATTGCTAGTGGTTACGAAATTTGTACTCAGTTACGACGAATATCTACTTTTTCCAACACACCAATAATTATATTAACAGGTAGTGATGGGCTTTTAGATAGAGTTCGTGCCAAAGTAGTTGGTTCTACAGACTTTCTCACTAAACCTGTAGTGGCTGATAAAGTAATAAGTATAATACGTAAATATTTACCTACACAAAGCGTATCCAGCGAGAAGAGGAAATCTAGTTTAGAGGTTTGTAATTAGAGAGATTTAGCAGCAATTTTTGGTTTTTAATTATTTCTCCAAATGTAGAGATTTTTGTACCTCAATAATTTAATTATTATTGAGGCAAAAAAACTTTAAATTAACTTTATTGCTCAAATTATTTATTTTTAAACTATTTTGAAGTTTTAGATATATTATCAATTTTATTTTTTTGTTATTAATTATGTTTCAAGTTTAAAAATCAATCCAAACTTGAAAATTTAAATTAGGTTTTCAAACTATTTTTTATTAAAAATATTATTTAATATTATTTATGTTTATTACGTACTTTTTCTGAGGTTGATAAATAAAGATTGAATCAAAATTAGACAAATACAATTTTTTGTATTTATAGTAGTCCTATTTGATTTGTAAAATATTGGTTAGGGCAAAGGGGTTAGGGCTAGTCTCTAGTCCCTTCCATGTCTTTTTGAGAAAAAGTTAATGAGTAATTGCCATGAATACTGTTTTAGTTGTTGAAGATGGCTTAACAGATATGGAAATAATCAGCCGTTACTTGCAGCAGGCAGGTTATTCTGTGATTAGCGCCACTAGTAGTGAAGAGGCTCAAGACAAAATAGATAAAATTAAGCCAGACTTAATATTTCTCGACGTAATTTTACCAGGGAAAAGTGGCTTTGAAATTTGCCGAGAATTGAAAAATAATCCTGACACTAGCAATATACCTGTGGTTTTTTGCTCTACAAAAAATAGTGAGGTAGATAAAATTTGGGGTAATATGTTAGGCGCTGATGGTTATTTATCAAAACCGATCGATCGAGACGAACTAGTGGTAATTTTAAAGCGATTACTTAATTAGTAAAAATTTCATAAGTTAACAAATTCTAGAAGTCACTATTTTTTAGATAGAATTTCTCCAAGAATCAACAATAACTGCAAATAATGGCTAGAGATAAATCATCAAGGACTAAGGATCGATAGCTTTGGAAACCCAACAAAAGTTTTTAAGTTTTAATTTGGGAGTAAGTGATACAGCCGTCATTTCTCTACAACACATCACAGAAGTTTTACAAGTATCATTACCAGAAGTATGTGGCGTTCCTCAGATGCCAAGTAGCATTTTAGGTATTTATAACTGGCGTGGTGAGATGCTTTGGTTAGTTGATTTAGAGGCAATGTTAGGTTATCCTCCTATTTCGCAAGGGCCAAATTTACTTTCAAGAATGATGGCAATTGTTCTGGAAAATAAGGGTAAGTATTTGGGACTTTTGGTGCGACAACTAATAGATATTGAATGGCTAGATACTCAAGAAATGAAACCTGCAAATGCTGAATTATTTTATCCTCAATTATCACCTTTTTTACAAGGATATTTTATTAATAATTCAGAGAATATAATTTTTAATTTGGATGCAATAAGTATTATTCAAGCTCCAGCATGGTGTATTCATAATTGAATATTTAGTAAAATGTGAGTTTGGAAAACTCCTAATTCTTAATCAGCAAATACCAGATAAATATCGCTTGCCACATATCCATTTATTACCCATCACAATTTTGAGGTTTAATCAAATGACATTTTTGTATAACAACAGCCATGATAACGAGCATTTAATTTCTGAATTAGAAAATCAGAATGGTAACGCTAATATAGCAAATATTGCTAGTAGTGAAATGTCTTTGTTAAGTGCGATCGCTCAAGAATTCAAAACTTGGCGGCGACAGATGAAAGATATCGCAACTCACATGCGCCAAGCCCCAAACATTGATACATTACTTAAAATTACTGTAGCACAAATTAGAGAAAAGATTGGCTGCGATCGCGCCTTAATTTATCAGTTTACTTCGCGAGAATCAGGTAATGTTTTAGCCGAATCAAGAACATTAGGTTGGACTCCAACTTTAGGCGAAAATATTCCCGGAATTATTTTTGGTCTATATACCAATCAAGACTATGTAGAAGCTGTAGTTATTGACGATATCAATCAGATTCAACTTACCCCTTATCAAAAGCAACTGCTAGATAAATTTCAAATTAAAGCTAGTTTGAGTTTACCGATTGTAGTAGAAGGTAAAGTGTGGGGCTTACTAGCAGTCAATAATTGCTACTCAACGCGGCAGTGGCAAGAAGTAGAAATTAGCCTACTATCTCAACTGACAACAGAACTAATTTACAAATTACAAAGCTTTGAATTCCAAAAAGAACAGCAACAGCGGCTACTAGCAAAAAAATCGGTAGCCAAAGTCATCGACAAAATTCTGCGGGTATCAAATGTCGATAAGCTTTTTCAAACAACTACTCAAGAAGTACGCCAATTACTAAAATGCGATCGCGTCGGTGTCTATCGCTTCAAACCTGACTGGAGTGGTGAGTTTGTTGCTGAGTCAGTGGGTAACGGCTGGATAAAAATGGTCGGCCCTGATTTTTACATGGTCTGGGAAGATACCCACTTACAAGACACTCAAGGAGGACGTTATGCCAAGGGTGAAAGCTTTGTAGTTAATGACATTTATCAAATGGGCCATTCTCAATGTCACATTGACATTTTAGAGCAGTATGAAATGAAAGCTTACATCATTGCACCCATATTTGCTGGAGAAAAATTATGGGGTTTGTTAGCAGCTTATCAAAATTCTGGGCCTCGTGATTGGCAACCTTGGGAAGAAACCTTTGTAACTCAAATTGGATTGCAATTTGGTGTAGCTATCTCACAAGCAGAATATCTCGAACAAGTGCAGACAAAATCTAACCAACTAGCTCAAATAGTTGAACAAGAGAAAGTTTTCACTAAGATAGTCAACCGCATCAGACAATCTTTAGATGTAGAAAGTGTTTTCAAAACAACCACTCAAGAAGTGCGTCAATCACTACAATGCGATCGCGTTGCTGTCTATCGTTTTAACCCTGACTGGGGTGGTGAATTTGTGGCTGAGTCTGTGAGTACTGGTTGGACAAAACTGGTAGGCCCTGATATTAAAACCGTTTTGGATGATACCTACTTGCAAGAAACCAAGGGAGGTCGGTATGTCAGAGGTGAAAACTTTGTCGTTAATGACATTTATGAAGTAGGGTTAGCTCCCTGCCATATTGAGATTTTAGAGCAGTTTGAAGCCAAAGCTTATATCATTGTTCCGATATTTTTCGGAGATAAATTGTGGGGATTGCTGGCAGCTTATCAAAACTCTAGCTCCCGTGAATGGCAAAGCTGGGAAGTGAACTTTTTGGTTCAGACTAGCTTGCAATTTAGTTTAGCTAAATCACAGATAGACTATTTGGAATTAGTGCGAGTTAAATCTGAGAAACTAGCTCAAATAGCAGAACAAGAGAAAGCTCTCACCAAGATCAGTAACCGCATCCGGCAATCTTTAGATGTAGAAGAAATCTTCAAAACTACTACTCAAGAAGTCAGGCAATTACTGCGATGCGATCGCGTTGCCGTGTATCGCTTCAATCCCAACTGGAGTGGTGAATTTGTCGCCGAGTCAGCAGGTCATCTTTGGGTAAAACTGGTAGGCCCCGATATCAAAACCGTCTGGGAAGATACCCACTTACAAGAAACTCAAGGAGGTCGATATGCCCAAGGGGAAAACTTTGTTGTAAATGATATCTATCAGGTAGGTCATTCTCCTTGCCATATTGAAGTTTTAGAGCAATTTGAAGCTAAAGCTTATGTAATTGTTCCTGTATTTGCTGGCGAACAATTGTGGGGATTGCTGGCAGCTTATCAAAATTCCGGAACTCGTGATTGGGAAGAATCAGAAGTTACTTTGTTAGCACGTATTGGCAGCCAGTTAGGACTGGCATTACAACATACCGAATATTTGCAACAAGTACAAGCGCAGTCAGCAAAATTAGCAGAAGCAGCAACACGAGAAAAGGCAGCCAAGGAGTTACTACAACAACGATCTATTCAACTCTTAAAAGCCCTTAGACCCGCTCTCAACGGCGACTTAACAGTACGCGCGCCGATTACAGAAGACGAACTAGGCACAATCGCAGATGCTTACAATAATACTCTGCAAGCACTGCGGCAAATTGTTGTTCAAGTACAAGGGGCAGCTCAACAAGTTGCCCAAACTTCTAGCAATAGCGAGTCTTCACTAGCGGGACTAACCAATCTGGCACAACAACAGTCTGAGGACATTACCACAGCTTTAGGTGACATTCAACAAATGGTGGACTCTACTCAAGCTGTAGTAGCTAATGCTGAGTTAGTACAACTAGCAGTGCAAAAAGCCAATCAAACTGTAGAGTCTGGCGATACTGCCATGAACCTGACTGTAAAAGCAATCCAAGGAATTCGTGAAACCGTTGCTCAAACCAGCAAAAAGATTAAACGCCTCAGCGAATCCTCACAAAAAATCTCCAAAGTGGTGAATTTGATTGGTAATTTTGCCACACAGACAAACGTACTCGCTTTGAATGCAGCCATTGAAGCTACTCGTGCTGGTGAATATGGCAAAGGCTTTGCAGTTGTGGCTGATGAAGTCCGTTCTTTATCTCGCCAATCAGCAGCAGCAACCATCGAAATTGAAAAGTTAGTTCAGGAGATTCAAGCAGAAACCGGAGAAGTTGCAGTAGCAATGGAAACTGGTATTCAGCAGGTAGTAGAAGGCACAAATCTTGTTAGTGACACTCGCCAAAACTTAAATGCGATCGTTTCTGCGACTGCCGAAATAAGTCAGCTAATCGAGCGAATTACCGCAGCGACTCAAAACCAAATGGCGCAATCTGTAACAGTAACCAAATCAATGCAAGATGTCGCAGAAATTGCCGATAAAACTTTTGCTGAATCTCAAGAAATTGCTACCGTGTTCCAAGAGTTATCAAAAATGGCGCAAGAGTTATTAACAACTGCTAGTAAATTTAAAGTCAAATGAAAAATAGTTAGGAGTTAAGAGTTAGAAGTTATTAGGTCAAAGCATTAATTATATAAAACACTATTTTATTGGTAAATATAAAATGCTTTGATCTTAATTACTTTTAATTTTTTAATTAAACAGAGGAGAAGAGTAATTGGCAGAGAGTATTATTCAACAGAAAAGTTTTAAATTTGCTTTAGAAATTATTCACCTATATATTAAACTGCAAGAGCAACGGGAATATGTGCTTTCTAAGCAATTACTACGAAGTGGGACAAGTATTGGCGCGAATGTTGAAGAGGCTAGCGGTGGTTAGAGTAGAAAGGATTTCTTGGCAAAAATGTATATTGCATACAAAGAAGCTAGGGAAACTAAATACTGGCTACGTCTACTACAACAGTCCAAACTAGTAAAGATTGATACTAATGAACTAATCTATGCAGACGAAATCATTCGGATTTTGAGTTCAATAGTTAAGACAACTGAAAAATCAATTGGTCGATCAACTCCCAACTCATAACTCCCAATTCTTAAATCCCAACTCCTAACTCCTAACTTCCAACTCCTAACTTTTAACTCCCAACTCCTAACTTTTAACTTCCCACACCCCACTCTATAATTATGATTACAGATAACGAAATTCGCCAACAAGGTTACATCTACTTTCTAGCTGAAGCCCCAGAATTAGTGACAATTATTGAACAAGAACTATTTAGCTTGTCGGAAGATTATAGCATTGCTAAAATTCACAATCTAATGCGGGCCACTCATACACTTAAAGGTGGTGCAGCTAACGTCGGGCTAGAATTAATTAAGACGATCGCTCATTTTTTAGAAGATGTATTTAAGGCTTTATACAATCCAAAAGTGGTAGTTGATGCAGAATTACAAACACTTTTGTTACAAGCTTATGAGTGTTTGAGTATAGCATTAAATACTGAATTAATCGGTAGTACTGTTAATGACGAAGAACTGCTTCAGCGAGCGACTTCAGTGTTCGCGCAGTTGCAAGAAAAGCTGGGTGATGCATTTGGTGCTGAATCTCATATTCCTACTTCTGAAGAATTGGGGTTTGATATTGTACAATCTGTTTTTGAAGTAGGAGTAGAACAACGTCTAAACAGTATTACTGACGTTATTAACAATCCACCAAATAATGACGAATTTATCGATTTTTTACACTCTCAAGCTGAAGTATTTCTGGGCTTGGCAGAATCTTTAAATTTACCTGGATTGGGAGAGATTTCCCAAACTATTCTCTCAGCGTTGCAAGCAAATCCCAGTCAGGTACAGCAAATTGCAGAAATTGCCCTAGTAGATTTACAACAAGCAAAAAAATTAGTATTAGCAGGCGATCGCACATCTGGTGGAGAATCTTCATCAGGTTTGCAAAAACTCGCGGTAGTGGAAAATAATGAGTTACCTGAAAAATTACCAAATAATTCATTTGCTGACAGATTTATCATTGATGAAGAACAATTTTATCAGTTTCTCACTACATCTGATAACAATAAGAGCGAATCGGTAAAACCAAAAACCGCCAAGTTTTATTTAAAAGTAATTCGCTACATTTATGGCTGGTTTAATCACCAGATGCAAATACCAGAAGTTGAACTCAGTTTGACTTTACTAGTTCCCAGATTAGAAAGAAAAAATCTGCTTAATTATATCGAAAACTGGCTAAAAAACTTTCTTTATTTTGTTCAGGATGAAGAAGATAGTCAAAGTCTTTGTATTTATCGACGTGGCATAATCTTAATTATCCTATTTGCAGTTGCAAAATTTCAATATTCTCTGAAAGTATCTGATAGCCACCTTTCAGCAATTAAATTATTACAAAACCAAATTCACAAATTAGCAAAAGAATATAAAAATTATCCTCCTGTTACTAGCGAAGAGAAAAATTGGCTTGATAGTCCAAAGTTACAAAATCTGTTAGCGATCAAAGAGATTGTATCTTCTCAATCAACTGATAACTTGCTAGAAGCAATATGGGGAGAAGAAGCTAGGCAAAATCTTGCTATTGAAGTCGTAACAACCCAGACAGATAATTATTCAGGAAAGCTTGATTCATTAACTGTCAGCGAGCAGATAGTTATAGACGTTCCAGAAACAGCTATTGAAGTCATGCCTGAGATAGCTACACAAATCAACAAAGAAATAGAAGATAAATCACAGTATGTTCAAACTAAAAACTTTCGCCAACCTTCATTTATTCGGGTAGATACAGAGAGACTGCAACACCTCAATTATCTGGCAGGAGAATTGCTGATTTCCCAAAAACGGCGTAGTTTACAAGATGAACAAGTCAAAGAAATAATTGAGCAGCTAGTACAGCAACTCACTAGACACCAAACAACTTTAAATGAGTTACGCGATTTACCTTTACAAATACAAAACATTACATCAGAACAAACGCCAAGTTTTGCAGTGGATTTTGACTCTCTAGAAATGGATGTATATACAGAATTTCACATGACATTGCATGAAGCAATAGAAGAGACACTGCAACTACAAGAAACCACAGAATCTCTTGACTTGCTTCTGACACAAGCTAGTCAAATTAGCGATCAAAAAGAGAATTTAACTCTTAATATTATAGATAGCTTAGTCGAAGCACGAATGTCGCCTTTGGGCAATATTCTGAATCGTTTCCCCCAGATGGTAAATAAATTGGGGAATGTCCATGACAAACTTGTTGAATTGAAACTTACTGGTAGTGAAGTACTGGTAGATAAAGCGATCGCCGAAAAGCTCTACGATCCTTTGTTACACTTAGTGCGTAATGCTTTTGACCACGGTATTGAAGCTCCGCAAGTTCGCCGAGAGCTTGGTAAACCAGAAGAAGGTTTAATCGAAATCTGCGCTTATCATCAGGGTAGCCAAACTGTTATCGAAGTTCGTGATGATGGTCAGGGATTGAATTTAGACAGAATTCGCAGAAAAGCTGCCGAACTTTATCCCATACAAACTGAAGAAAAAACTAGAAACTATGCTTCTAGTCTGGCTGAACCTGAACTTTTAGATTTGATATTTTCGCCTGGATTTACTACTGCAAATAAAGTAAGTGAAATTTCTGGGCGCGGTATGGGTTTAGATATTGTGCGTACTCAAATGCACGCGCTCAACGGTTCAATTTCAGTTCAATCCTTACCCAACCAAGGAACAATATTCATCCTCAAAATTCCTTTTTCTATGACTACAGAGAAGTTAATGTTAGTTCAAGCCAAAGGTGTTGTTTATGGTCTGATGTTGGACAGTATCGAAAAAATCTTGATTCCCTCTGAACACCAGATTAAAGAAATTGAAGGGAAAAAAGTCTTACATTTGAATATAGACAATGATGAGACTATGGTCAGCCTTCGTCAACTTTCAAAGTTGATTAATTATAATGGTTCATTCATTAATAATGAAAATCCAAACAATACTTCAAATACTCAAAACCCAAGCATAGCAAAGAATCCAGTGCTTTTGCTACAGGGAAATAAGGGAAAGATTGCTTTAGAAGTTGACCAGATAATCGGCGAACAAGAACTGGTAATCAGACCTTTAGGAAATGCGATCGCACCGCCAAAATACATTTATGGTTGTAGTAGTTTAGCTAGTGGTAATCTCATCTTAGTAATTGATGCTTTGTTGTTAATAAAATCTAGCGAAATCCAACAAACAACACTTGATATCAGGCCCCTACCAGTCGCTTCTGTGTCAAATATAAAAGCCTTGCCAATATCAGGGCATACTTTTTCATCTACACCATTACTTGCGGCATCGACTTCCACAAAAACTATAGAAACCCAACCCAGTGATTCTCAAGAGCCAGATTATAAATCACCAAAAGTCGTTTTAGTAGTAGATGATGCAATTAGTCTCCGGCAAACTCTCTCTCTAACTCTCCAAAAATCTGGCTATCAAGTAATACAAGCTCAAAATGGTGTAGAAGCTCTAGAAAAATTGCAATTACATCCTGAAATTAAAGTTGTCGTCTCCGATTTAGAGATGCCAAGAATGAATGGTTTTGAGTTGTTGAGCAATTTCCGCCAATACACAAATTTAGCAAAAATTCCGGTTGTGATTCTTACTTCTCGCAGCGCTGAAAAACATCGCCAGCTTGCTAAAGAATTAGGTGCAAAAGCTTACTTAACCAAGCCTTTTTTAGAGCATGAGTTTATCTCTAAAATTAAAGAGTTAATGAACAATAATACAGATGATTTAGACCGTTTACTCATAGTGAAAAATAATTAACAATTTTTAATTACGAATTACGTAGCTTGCTTCTCGCCTTTGGCGAGTATTACGAATTACGAATTATCAGGTAAATTATTTGGATCTACACCTAGAGAACGTAAATACTCGGCTAATTGTTCAGCCCTTTGCCGTTCTTGTTGTGCCTGTTCTGCATCTATCAAATAGCGCTTTCCTTGCTCGTCATACCAACATAAAAACTCCTGTTGTATGCCGCCAATTACAGCTTGGTGTCGCCCAATACCTAAACCCACCTCTGGCATCAAATAAGGTTCACCTATTTGTAATTGGTAGTTTCCATCAAGCAACTTATACACTTCAAAGGGTTGATGTTGGTCGCGTCGCCAAAACTCAGGGTTATAAATTACGTAGTACAATACGCCGAGTTTTTTATATATGTCTAGCTTTTCGTCGTATTCACCTCCTGGAGTATGGGATACCATTTCTAATGTGAATATTGGAACTACCCCATTTTCTTCCCAAACTGCGTAACTTTTGCGTGATTTACCACCCTTTTTCCGTTCTACTCCCAGACTTAAAAAAGCATCCGGGACTACAGGTACTCTGGGATTTACTCCTGTGGTGTGATATAATCCCATATCTACTCCGAAGTACCAATCCATGCGATTTGCCCAAATGGAGTTAAGTAAGAAGAGTAAAATATTGGGCAAAAAGTTTTGGTCTTCGTTGTCCACTGGGGTATCGTCTGAACAGGGAAGTTCATCGGTAGTTGGTAACGCATTTTTGAGATCGGGTGAGAGCATAACCGTTGTCTCGCTGGCGTTTGATGCCTTTATTATAAGTGAGTGACGAAAAGTTTAGCGTTTGGGTGTAGCTTCGCCAAACTTAATTAAAAGTGCGATCGCAATACTAACAAGCAAAATTAACGTCATACTTAAAGCTGAACCAAATCCCCAATTTTGCGTTGCTCCAAGAAACTGATTATAAACTAACCGCGCTGCCGTCATACTAGAAGCACCACCGAGTAATTCTGGATCGACAAAATCCCCTAGGCCTGTGATGAATACAAGCATGGAAGCAGCCGCAATTCCCGGAAAAATTTGCGGTACAGTTACTTGGAAAAAAGTTTCCACCGGATTTGCACCTAAATCAGCCGCAGCTTCTAGCAAGCGCTTGTCTAGCTTTTCGAGAGAAGCATATAAAATCAAAACCATATAAGGTAATAAGCTGTAACTCATGCCAATCAATACAGCTTGACTATTGTTAAGTAATTCCCAAGTAGGCAAGCCTAAATTGCTAAGTAAACTGTTTAATAAACCAGTAGGACGAAGAATTGTAATCCAAGCATAAGAACGGAGTAACGAAGAAGTCCACAAAGGTAGAACAAAGCCTAATAGCAGTAAATTTCGCCAACGTTGCGGCGCTATCTGAGCAATCCAATAGGCGACGGGAAACCCCAAAATTAAACAAATAATGGTAGTGCCAAACGCAAAAAATAGCGATCGCCAAATTACTTGCACGTAAAGAGAGTCAAATATTCGGATGTAGTTTTTGAATCCGTTGGGATTGACCAAATCTCCCGGTCGGATATCTGCAACTAAACTTAACTCGAAAATGATCAAAGCTGGCAGCACCAACAAAAGTAATAACCAAATCCCAGATGGTGCAAGCAATACCAAAGGTTGCAACCAATTTCTAACGGGATACTGCAACTTTTCTATTTTAGAAATTTCATTTTTTTCCAAATTAATCACTCCTAACTCCTGTATAGACGCGATTAATCGCGTCTATACTCTTAACTCCTAACTCTTTTAACTGCTAGTTAATTGAGTCCAATAACGATCGTAAACCTCTTCAAATTCTCCTACAGGTGTAACACGTTCGCAATTTTTTAACAGTGACTCTGGCGGAAACAAATTAGTGTTGTTTTGAATTGTTTTTGGTAATTGCTCAAATCCAGCGCTATTCGGCGTAGAAATATTCAGGCGTTGAGTGATTTGGGCTGCGATTTCTGGTTGCAAAATCATGTTAATCCAAGCATAGGCTCCAGCTTGGTTGGGGGCTGTGTTGGGAATTACAATAGTGTCTGTCCATAATGAAGAACCACTACGAGGAATCACATATTTGAGTTTAGGGTTTTCTTGAGAGATTTTCACTGCATCTGCTGAATAACACATTGCCAATAATAAATCTCCTGCTAGAATTTGATTTTGCCAAGCGTCGGTGTCAAAACGCGCGATCGCAGGTTTTAGAGCTTTCAATTTTTCATAAGCTTGTTTGATTTCTTGTTCATTTTTTGAGTTGTAAGAATAACCGAGCATTCGTAAAGTTGCACCCATCACTTCTCGAACATCATTGAGCAAAGTCATTCGCTGATTAAGTTGCTCTTGATTTTGCCAAAGGTAATCCCAGTCTTGGGGTACATCTTTTATTTTGTCGGAATTGTAAAGTAAACCTGTTGTCCCCCAGTTAAAAGGGATACTGTAGCGGTTATTGGGATCGTAACTAGGATTTTGAAACCGGGGAAATAAATTTTCTAGACCGATTAAGCGATCGTGATTTATTTCTGTTAGCAAACCTTTGTCTGCCATCTTCTGCACCATATAATCAGATGGATTGATGATGCTGTAAGTGCCACCGCCTCCAGCTTGCAATTTAGCCAGCATGACATCATTGGAATCATAGACATCTGCCAGCACTTTTATGCCAGTTTGAGCGCTAAAAGTTTTCAATAATTGATTGTCAGTATATTGCGTCCAGGTAAAGATATAAAGTTGGTCGCGCTGACTATTGGTATTAGAATTAGCACGTACTTCAGCCAGCCTCCAGCCACAACCACCTAAAGATAAGCTAGAAAGTGCTGTCACCCCTTTTAAAAATTGGCGTCTGTTAATCATTAAGTTAATAGTTAATCATCTTTTGTATTGTTGTCGATTGATTCTAAATCTGCCTTTAATTGGAGTGCCCATAGGTAGCAATACTGCTCGGTTAACCATTTTTAACTCGGCATTGGGTTTGGGGAAAAGGTTAAAGGGTAAAGGTTAAAGGTTTTTTCTTTCCCCTTTCTCCTTTTCCCCAAAACCCGACAAGTATTGCCATAGATAGTTTAAAGATTAACTTAAGTGTATTTACCTGTGCAACTGTTAATAAATCACTTCTGTTAGCTAGTATTAGGCACGGTTTTTAATCAAGCTTGAGTTATAAAAATTAACAAAGCTAGCGATTGCCAAATTATCAAGGAAACTCAGTGTGGCAAGCTGAACTGCACTTGTGTATTAGCAAAAATCACAGGGTTTGTCCTTGCCTTACCAGTTAAAACTGTGATAGGAGTTTTGGATTCATAACAGTAAGAAAGAATCATCCAAATGTCTAATTGGCAAAATTTTCGCTTTCAATGACAAGGGAATGAATAAACAAATAAAATCGAAAATATTTGACCATTGATTTACTACAAAAGCGGTTGGTAAAGGTACAGGATTGGGACTTGCGATCGCTCGACAAATCGTCGAAGAGACTCACAACGGAAAATTGCATTTTAACTCAGTTCTGGGTAAGGGGACAGAATTTATCGTTGAAATTTAAGTATAATTTTTGGCTCGTTTAGTAAACAACTTCAGACATCTGGGAATACTAAATTTGGAGTCTTAAAGATTTAGCAGCATGGTTAGCACTTTTGTAAATATTCCTGGATACAAGGTTAGTGAAGAACTCTACAATGGTTCGAGAACGCTGGTTTATCGAGGGTATCGAGAGAGTGACTCATTACCAGTAACGATTAAACTACTGAAAAATCCATATCCCAGTTTCAGCGAACTTTTGTCGTTTCGCAATCAGTACACCATTGCTAAAAATCTCAACTCACCGCTAATCGTCCAAAGCTACAGCCTCCAAGCCTATCAAAATGGCTATGCGCTGGTAATGGAAGATTTTGGGGGAATTTCTCTCAAAGAATGGCAACTCAGCCAAAGCCGACAATCTCTACAAGAATTTGTAGTTCTTGCGATCGCCCTCTGCGACACCTTAAATTTACTCTACCGCGAGCGCATCATCCACAAAGATATTAAACCCAGCAATATATTAATTAATCCCCAAACCAAACAAATTAAATTAATTGACTTTAGTATTGCATCTTTATTACCAAGAGAAACCCAAACCCTCGTCAATCCCAACGTGTTAGAAGGAACACTTGCTTACATTTCCCCCGAACAAACAGGCAGAATGAATCGGGGGATTGACTATCGCACAGACTTCTACTCACTCGGCGTAACTTTCTACGAATTACTTACAGGATCGTTACCCTTTCAATCAAACGATCCAATGGAGTTGGTACATTCTCATATTGCAAAACTTCCCGAAAAATTGACGAGTAAATCAGAAAGAGAAATTCCCCAAATACTAGATGATATCGTCATGAAGTTGATGGCTAAAAACGTCGAAGATAGATATCAGAGTGCATTAGGACTGAAGTTTGATTTAGAAAATTGTCTACATCAGTTACAAGTTTCGGGTAAGATTAAAAGTTTTGAAATAGCGAGTCGGGATGTGTGCGATCGCTTCATTATCCCCGATAAACTCTACGGACGAGAAAGCGAAGCAGCAACTTTACTGCAAGCCTTTGATAGAGTTGCTAACCCCCCTGAATCGGGACATAGGGGGGTAGAAATGATGCTCGTTGCAGGGTTTTCTGGAATTGGCAAAACCGCAGTTGTCAACGAAGTGCATAAACCGATTGTCAGGCAACGCGGCTACTTCATCAAAGGCAAATTCGATCAATTCAAGCGCAACATTCCTTTGAGTGCTTTTGTACAAGCTTTCCGCGACTTGATGTCACAACTATTGAGTGAAACTGATATTCAGCTAATGCAGTGGAAAGAGAAAATCTTATCTGCTTTAGGTGAAAATGGACAAGTTTTAATAGATGTCATTCCCGAACTCGAACAGATTATCGGCAAACAATCACCTGCTGCTGAACTCTCTGGTAGTGCAGCCCAGAACCGCTTCAACTTGTTATTTGTGAAATTCATCACCGTGTTCGCTACAGCCGAACATCCGTTAGTAATGTTCGTAGATGACTTGCAGTGGGCAGATTCAGCCTCACTCAACTTAATACAGGTGTTGATGAGTCAAAGCGAGGTCGGCTATCTGTTCATCATCGGAGCTTATCGAGATAACGAAGTTTCAAAAGCACATCCCCTGATGCTGATGCTAGAGGAGATTGAAAAAGCCTCAGCGATCGTCAATACCCTGACTCTCAATCCTTTGAGTCAGACCCATCTTAATGATTTGATAACCGATACACTGAGTTGTTCGCCAATAACAGCCCTGCCACTGACAGAGTTAGTCTATCAAAAAACCAAAGGCAACCCCTTCTTTGCCACCCAATTTCTCAAAGCTTTGCACGAGGAAGGATACATTAGTTTTGACTTCAATGGCGGACATTGGCAGTGCGATATTGCAGTAGTGAAGACACTGGCACTCACCGATGATGTTGTGCAGTTCATGGCAATGCAATTGCAAAAGTTGCCCGATGAAACTCAAAATGTACTCAAACTAGCTGCCTGTATTGGCGCTCAATTTGATTTAGCAACTTTGGCGATTGTTTCGCAACAATCGGAAATTGACACGGCTGCGGCTTTGTGGAAAGCTTTGCAAGAAGGGTTGGTTTTACCAATTGGTGATGTTTATAAGTTTTACGTCGGGCAAGAAACCCTTGCTGGTACATCAGAAAATCAACTGATTGTTAGATACAAATTCTTACATGACCGAGTACAGCAAGCAGCTTATTCCCTGATTCATGATGACCAAAAACAGACGACTCATTACCAAATCGGACAACTGCTGCTGCAACAGATTTCTGCACAAGCAAGAGAAGACCGGATTTTTGAAATCGTCAATCAATTAAATTACGGCACGGCTTTAATTAGCGAACAAACTCAACGAAATGAACTAGCACAACTTAATTTGATTGCATCTCGCAAAGCCAAAAATTCCACCGCCTATCAAGCAGCGAGTGAATATGTCACAGTGGGATTGTCTTTGTTGGCAGAAAATACTTGGCAGCAGCAGTATGAAATGACCCTCGCCTTGCATGAATTAGCGGCTGAAGTAGCACTGCTAAATGGTAACTTTGAAGCGATGGAACAGTTCATTGATACTGTCATTGAACAGGCACATTCTTTATTAGAAAAGGTGAATGTTTACGGCATTAGAATTCAATCTCATATTTTCCAAAGTAAATTGACCTCAGCGATCGCGATCGCCCAACCAGTCTTACAACAGCTTGGTGCTACTTTTCCTGATACACCCACAGCATCAGATTTGCAACAGGAAATCCAAGAGATTGAGGAACTAATTGGAGATAGGCAAATTGCCGATTTGGTTAACTTGCCACAGATGCGAGATCCAGAAAAACTCGCTATTCTCAAGATTGCCAGTATCATCAGCCCAGCAGCTTACCTCACTGGTTCAGCGTTGTTCCCATTGCTGAATACTTTGTCCGTTAAACTCTCGATTCAGTACGGTAACACTTCGACTTCTACTTACGGCTATGCGAATCATGGCAATATTCTCTGCAATTTCTTCCAAATCGTAGATACAGGAACGCAGTTTGGTTCTCTGGCACTCCAGATTATCTCAAAACTCGATGCCAAAGCCAGTAAAACAGAGGTTTTGATGCTCTTGGGGTTGTTTGTTGTACACCGCAACTCTCACATTCAAGAAACACTACCCATGTTGCAAGAAGGTTACACCTCTGCCCTAGAATTTGGCAACCTGGTACTTGCTGGTTACAATGGTCACAGTTTTTGTCTCAATTCTTTTTGGTGCAGCCAACCTCTGGCTATCTTAGAGCAGGATATTTGCGCTTACTGCCATAGTTTGATGCAAATAAATCAATTGACAACCGCAAATTATTGTCGGATTTATTGGCAACCGATTTTAAATCTGCTGGGTTTTGCAGAACATACAACCCTTTTGTCTGGAAAAGCCCTTGAAGAAACAGAATTTCTCCAGCAGCTACAATCTACCAATGATGGATATGGATTATATATTTTCCATTTGTATAAATTAATGCTTTGTTTCTTGTTTGGAGAAATTGAGCCAGCGAAAAATCATGCTATTGAAGTCAGGCGCTATTTTATGGCTGGTGCGGGATTAGTCAGCGAACCAGTATTTTATCTTTATGATTCGCTGCTGACTTTGGCACAATTGAATCCACAGTTAGAAGAAACATCAGCAGCATTGCAGAGTGTAACAGAAAACCAAACCCGGTTACAGCAATGGGCGCATCATGCACCCATGAATTATCAGCATAAAGTGGATTTAGTAGAGGCAGAAAAATATCGGGTATTAGGCAACAATTACGCAGCAGGGGATTATTACGATCGCGCTATTTCTTTTGCTAAAGCCAATGGCTACATCCAAGAAGAAGCCTTAGCTAACGAACTGGCAGCTAAATTTTACCTGGGTTGGGGTAAAGTCAAAGTTGCCGCCGGCTATATGCAAGAAGCTTACTATTGTTACGCCAAATGGGGTGCAAAAGCCAAAGTTGCCGATTTAGAAAAACGCTATCCACAACTACTTGCCCCCATATTACAGCAAGCTCGTTCGGCCTTTTCAATTAACGAAACCATCTTCGCTTTGGGAACTGTCACCTCCACTTCTACGAGTTCTAGCAGTAGTATCTCAGATATCCTAGATTTAGCTGCCATTCTCAAAGCTTCTCACACTATCTCCAGTGAAATCGAACTGGAGAAACTGCTTGCATCGTTACTGAGAATCGTCATCGAAAATGCCGGGGCTGATAAATGCGTGTTAATGCTGTTGCGAGACAGTCGCCTGTTGATTAAAGGGTCAATGACTTTGGGAACAGAACCAGTGGTGTTGCAGAAAATTCCTGTGGAAGAGAGTCAGGATATTCCCCAAAAGCTCATTTACAAAGTCTTGCACAACAGTCAGACTATCGTCCTGGTGGATGCAACAGCAGATTCCACCTTAGCCAACGACCCCTATCTCATCCGCCAGCAGCCCAAGAGTATTTTGTGTAGCCCGATTTTGCATCAAGGCA
The DNA here is from genome assembly GCF_034530815.1 of Nostoc sp. DedSLP03. Lineage (NCBI taxonomy): Bacteria > Bacillati > Cyanobacteriota > Cyanophyceae > Nostocales > Nostocaceae > Nostoc > Nostoc sp. DedSLP03. The sequence continues at coordinate 86,336 of NZ_JAVRCK010000005.1, read as the reverse complement.
AGTTGAGAGGCATTTTATATTTAGAAAATAACTTAGCAACGGGAGTATTTACAAGCGATCGCATCGAACTCCTAAATTTTATCTGCGCTCAAGCTGCAATTTCCTTGGAAAATGCTCGACTTTACGAACGTTCCTTAGAATATGCCCAACAATTAGAGCGATCGTTTGCCGAATTGAGTGCTGCACAGTCTCGCTTTCATAACTTAGTAAACAATGTACCTGGAGTAGTTTATCAATACAGCATGAGTGCCAATGGGGTTATATCGTTGAGTTACATTAGTGCCGACTGTTACAGCTTGCTGGAAATTACCCCAGAGCAAGCCATATCTAATTGGCAGTTTTTCAACAATCTGGTGTATGCAGATGATGTCGTGAGTTATCAGCAGTCCCAGATTGATTCGATTCAAGCCTCATCTCCTTGGCATTGGTCTGGACGAATTGTTACACCCTCTGGAATTATCAAGTGGATTCATGGTGAATCAAGAGTCCAAAAATTTGCTGATGGGTCTATGGTTTGGGATGGCTTGTTTTTGGATATTAGCGAACAGCAAGCAGCACTTCACAAACGCAAAATTGCTGAACTTGCTTTAGAGCAAAAATCACTCGACTTAGAACAAGCACTAACTGATTTGCAAAACGCCCAATTACAAACGATCCAAAGTGAAAAGATGTCTGCTTTGGGTAACTTAGTTGCTGGGGTAGCCCACGAAATGAATAATCCTTTGGGTTTTATTTCTGCCAGTATTAAACAAGCTAAACCCACAATCGCCGATATTGTCGAACACTTGAAACTTTATCAAGAAACTTTATCCGATAAGAGTGAAGAAATCCTCGACCACGAGTCAGAAATTGACTTGGAATATAGCTTAGAAGACTTGCCCAAAATGCTTGATTCGATGACGATGGCGTGCGACAGGCTGAAAAACATCAGCACCAGTTTGAGAACTTTTTCTCGTGCCGATCGCGATTACAAAGTGCCTTTTAATATCCACGAAGGTATTGATAGCACGATTTTAATTTTGAAACATCGTCTCAAAGCTAACCCTGAACGTCCGGCAATTGAAGTTATCACTAACTACAGCAATTTACCGCCACTTGAATGTTTTCCCGGACAATTAAATCAGGTATTTATGAATCTTCTAGCAAATGCTATTGATGCTTTAGATGAGTCGAATATTGGGCGAGATTTTGAAGATATTCAAGCCAATCCCAACCGAATTACTATTAGCACTTCAGGGGAAAATAATTTTGTAAAAATTGCTATTGCAGATAATGGTCAGGGAATGAGTGAATCGGTAAAACAAAAGATTTTTGACCATTTATTTACTACGAAATGTGTAGGTAAAGGAACGGGGTTAGGGTTGGCGATCGCAAAGCAAATCGTTGAATCAACTCACGGTGGCAAATTGAGTTGCAATTCTGTTCTGGGTCATGGTACAGAATTTCTCATTGAAATTGCAATGTAAATCTTTGCTGTTGTTTATCAAACACTTAATCTATCTGGGAACACTATATCTGTAAATCGTCACTCCTTCAGCAGTATGGTCAGCACTCTTGTTATGATTCCCGGATATCACATAACAGAAGAACTCTACAATGGTTCGAGAACCCTAGTTTATCGAGGGTATCGGGAAGCTGATTCCTTACCAGTAACGATCAAACTGCTGAAAAATCCCTATCCCAGTTTTGGCGAACTTTTGTCGTTTCGCAATCAGTACGCTATTGCGAAAAATCTCAACTCACCGCTAATCGTCCAAAGCTACAGCCTCCAAGCCTATCAAAATGGCTATGCGCTGGTAATGGAAGATTTTGGGGGAATTTCTCTCAAAGAATGGCAACTCAGCCAAAGCCGACAATCTCTACAAGAATTTTTAGTTATTGCGATCGCCCTCTGCAATACCTTAGATTTACTCTACCACGAGCGCATCATCCACAAAGACATTAAACCCAGCAATATATTAATTAATCCCGCAACCAAACAAGTTAAATTAATTGACTTTAGTATTGCATCTTTGCTACCACAAGAAACGCAGACAGTAATCAATCCTAATGTATTAGAAGGGACACTTGCTTATATTTCCCCCGAACAAACAGGCAGAATGAATCGGGGGATTGACTATCGCACAGACTTATATTCACTCGGCGTAACTTTCTACGAATTACTCACGGGAGAATTACCTTTTGCATCAAACGATCCGATGGAGTTAGTGCATTGTCATATTGCAAAACTTCCACTGCTAGTATATGACATTAACCGACAAATCCCATTTGTACTCTCGGAGATTGTCAATAAATTAATGGCGAAAAACGCCGAAAATCGATATCAGAGTGCGTTGGGATTAAAGTTTGATTTAGAAAATTGTTTAACTCAGTTACAATTTTCGGGTAAGATTGAGAGCTTTGAAATAGCGAGTCGGGATGTGTGCGATCGCTTCATCATCCCCGATAAACTTTATGGCAGAGACATGGAGGTTCAAACTCTCCTGCAAGCATTTGAGCGAGTCAGCCTTGGCGCAACAGAAATGATGCTGGTTGCTGGGTTTTCGGGGATTGGCAAAACTGCTATCGTCAACGAAGTGCATAAGCCAATTGTCAGACAACGCGGCTACTTTATCAAAGGCAAATTTGACCAGTTTAACCGCAATATCCCGTTGAGTGCTTTTGTACAGGCATTCCGAGATTTAATGGAACAATTGTTAAGCGAAACCGATCGGCAACTGGCGCAGTGGAAAGACAAAATCCTCTGTGCTTTAGGTGAAAATGGGCAAGTCCTAATTGAAGTCATTCCCGAACTAGAGCAGATTATCGGCAAACAACCATCAGCCCCAGAACTCAATGGTAGTGCCGCCCAGAACCGTTTCAACTTGGTATTTGTAAAATTCATTGCCGCGTTCGCTACACTAGAACATCCATTAGTGATATTCTTCGATGACTTGCAGTGGGCAGATTCAGCCTCATTAAGCTTAATGCAAGTGTTGATGAGTCAAAGCGAGGTGGATTCCCTGCTAACAATCGGGGCATACCGAGATAACGAAGTCTTTCCCAGCCATCCGCTAATGCTGATACTGGAGGAGATGAAGAAAGCTGAGGCAACTATCAGTACCCTTACCCTCACCCCGTTAAGTCAATCTCAGATCGATTGTTTGGTTGCCGACACCCTCAGTTGTTCCACAGTTCTAGCACAACCCCTAGCAGAGTTAGTTTATCAAAAAACCAAAGGCAATCCCTTCTTTGCTACCCAATTTCTCAGAGCTTTGCATCAGGAAAACTACATTACATATAACCTGCAAATTGGACACTGGCAATGCGATATGGTGTCGGTGAAATTGCTCTCGCTTACTGATGATGTGGTTGAATTCATGGCGCAGCAATTACAAAAGTTGCCACAAACCACTCAAGAAATACTGAAGTTGGCTGCTTGTGTGGGGGCACAGTTCGATCTGGAAACATTGGCGATCGTTTCAGAACGATCGCCAACCGATGCAGCCACAGCATTGTGGAAAGCTTTGCAGGAAGGCTTGATTTTACCCACAAGTCAGATTTATAAGTTTTTTCAGGATGCCCAAAAGTCCCAAGGGGAGACAGTTAATCCGACCTATCGGTTCCTGCACGATCGCGTCCAACAAGCTGCTTATTCTCTGATTCCTGACCATCGAAAGCAAGCGACTCATCTCAAAATTGGGCAATTGCTGTTGCAAAATACCGCACCTGAAGCTGTAGAACTGAATGTTTTTGATATTGTTAATCAGTTGAACAATGGAATTGCTCTGATAGAACAAATTGGCGATCGCTATCAGTTAGCGCAGTTGAATCTGATTGCTGGCAAAAAAGCAAAAGTTTCCACAGCTTATAAAGCAGCCATTAAATACTGTGCGATCGGCATGGAAATGCTTCCCGAAGATAGTTGGCAAACTGCCTACGACCTCACGTTTCAGCTTTATCGGGAATGTGCAGAATGCGAATACATCACAGGACGCTTTGGCGAAGCAGAACGACTCTTCCATCAGGCATTACAGTACGTTGAGAATAAATTCGAGCTAGCAGATATTTATGGGCTTCAATTAGCCCTGAGATCCAATCAGGGAGAGAATTTACTCGCCGCTTATGAGGCTGCACTGAGTGGCTTGAGTGTTATGGGCATGAGCATTCCGGCAACTGATGCAAGTCAGCAAGCGCTAATTGCAACTACACTCCAGGAAATCCATTCCAAACTGGCAACTGTGCAACCCGCAGATTTATTCGATCTGCCTGCGATGACCGATCCAGCGAAGAAAGTATGTATGTCAATCCTCCCCGATCTCTGGGGGGCTGCTTATGTTGGTGGCAATCAAGCGCTGACAATTCTCAGCATCCTGTTAATGGTTCAGACTTCATTCACCTATGGCAATGCCGAAAGTTCGGGCTGCGCTTACTGTTTGTATGGGATGATGCTCACAATTCAAGGAGACTATCGAAGTGCTTATGAGTTCGCTACCTTGGGGCGAAAGCTCGATCGCCAATTCAATAGCGCTAAGTTCATTCCCAAAACCAATAACGTTTTTGGTCATACAATCAATCCCTACAACAGACCACTGGTGGAAAACATCGCAGTTTATCAACAATCTGTTCAGATTAGTTATGAAACAGGTGACATTGGGTTTGGCATTTGGGCAGTAATATGTCTGATTTGGACAATGCTGCTGAAGGGCGATTGCTTATCAGAGGTGTATGGCGAAACCGAGAAATACTTGAGCTATGTGCAACAAGTAAATAACGCAAACATGACGCTGACATTTAACCTCCAGCAACAATTTCTTTTGCACCTGCAAGGTTTATTAGAAGAACCCGATCTACTGGTCGATCGCGGCGATCGCCAGATTGTCTGTCTTGATGCTTGGCAAAAGAATAATTTTGAAGCTGGGATCAATTGGTATTGCTTCTTGAAACTCCAGCTATTGTACTTGTACGGTCGCTATGCCGATGCCTTGGAAGTTGCTGCAATTGCTGAAAAAACCCTGGCTTCTAATCTTGGTCTGTTTCCGATCATTTTATTCCACTTCTATTACCCGCTGAATTTAGCCGCGCTTTATCCCCAAGCAACCCCAGAGAATCAACAGCATTACTGGGATGTGATGCAGCAGCACCGCCAGCTGCTAGAAACCTGGGCCGAGACTTGTCCAGAGAACTTTTTGCATCAATCGCTGTTGCTTGGGGCTGAAATGGCAAGAGTTTCTGGTAATTACGCAGATGCGATCGCCTGTTACGATCGCGCCATTACCGCAGCCAAAGAAAATCACTTTAGCCAAATTGAAGCACTCGCTAACGAACTAGCAGCAAAGTTTTATCTGGAATGGGATAAGGAGCGGATTGCTCAGGAGTATATGATTCCAGCCTACTATGGCTATGTTCGTTGGGGAGCCAAAGCCAAGGTCGCTGATTTAGAAAAACGCTATCCTCAACTACTTGCTGCAATATTACAGCAAACCCGTTCTCCCCTTTCCATTAACGAAACCATTTTCGCTTTGGGGAGCGTTACATACACCAGTTCGGCCACTTCTAGCAGCAGTTCTGATTCCCTAGATTTAGCTGCTATTCTCAAAGCTTCCCAAACTCTCTCAGAGCAAATCGAACTTGAAAAACTGCTTTCATCGTTGCTTAGAATCGTCATCGAAGATGCAGGGGCCGATAAATGCGTGTTGATGTTGTTGCGAGACGATCGCTTGTTGGTTAAAGGGTTAATTGTTGAGGGGTCACAACCAATTGTATTGCAGCGCATTCCCATTGAAGAAAGCCAGGATATTCCCCTGAAGCTGATTTACAAAGTCTTGCACAACAGGCAGACTGTTGTCCTGGTAGATGCGACAGCAGATCCCACCTTAGCTAACGATCCGTATATAGTTCGTCAGCAACCCAAGAGTATCTTGTGCAGTCCAATTTTGCATCAAGGTCAGTTGAAGGGCATTTTATATCTAGAAAATAATTTAGCAATGGGAGCGTTCACCAGCGATCGCGTCGAACTGCTGAATTTAATCTGCGCTCAAGCTGCCATTTCCCTAGAAAATGCCCGACTCTACGAACGTTCCTTAGAATATGCCCAACAGTTAGAGCGATCGCTTGACGAATTGAGTGCGAGTAACTCTCGCTTTGAGAAACTTGTAGACAACGTGCCTGGGGTTGTTTATCAGTACCAGATATCTGCTAATGGTGCAATGTCTCTCACCTATATGAGTAGAGAATGTTATGAACTATACGAAATTACAGCCGAACAAGCGATCGCTAATGTGCAGCTGCTCTTGGAAAGAATGCATCCAGATGATGTCGCAAGTTACCAGCAGTCTGTTATTGACTCAATGCAAACCTTAACTGCTTTTGAGTGGTCAGGGCGAATTATTACACTATCTGGGATGATTAAATGGATTCACTCCGAAGCCCGAATAGAACAAAAAGCCGATGGAACTATAGTTTGGGATGGATTCTTGTTGGATATTAGCGAACGCCGAAAAGCAGAATTTGCTTTAGAGGAAAAATCGCTCTTATTACAACAGGCGCTAACCGATTTGCAAAACGCCCAATTACAAACGATCCAAAGTGAGAAAATGTCTGCTTTGGGTAACTTAGTTGCTGGTGTTGCTCACGAAATGAATAATCCTTTGGGCTTTATTGCTGCTAGTCTGCAACAAACTCAACCCATCATTGCCGATCTTACCGAACACCTGAAACTCTATCAAAAAACTTTCCCAAATAGCAGTGAGGAAATTATTGACCATGCCGAGCAAATTGATTTGGAATATAGCTTAGAAGACGTATCTAAGGTAATTGAATCTATGACAATGGCGTGCAACAGGCTGAAAAAAATCAGCACTTCACTCTGTACTTTTTCTCGTGCCGATCGAGATTATAAAGTGCTATTTAATATTCACGAAGGTATTGATAGCACCCTTCTTATTCTCAAACATCGCCTCAAAGCTAACCAAGAACGTCCAGCCATTGAAGTTATCACTAACTACGGGAATTTACCGCAAGTTAAATGTTTTCCTGGTCAATTAAATCAGGTATTTATGAATATTATCGCTAATGCTATTGATGCTTTAGAAGAGTCGAATATTGGACGCAGTTTTCAGGAAATTCAAACAAATCCTAATTGCATTACAATTAATACTTCACTGGCAGATAGGGTTGTAAAAATTACCATTGCTGATAATGGCAAAGGAATAAGCGAATCAGTTAAACAAAAGATTTTTGACCATTTATTTACTACAAAAGCTGTTGGTAAAGGTACAGGTTTGGGGTTGGCGATCGCTCGACAAATCATTGAATCAACCCACGGCGGTAAATTGAGTTGCAACTCTGTTATTGGTGAAGGTACAGAATTTGTGATTGAATTTCCAGTGTAATTTTTGGCTCGTTTAGTAAACAACTTCAGACATCTGGGAATACTAAATCCGGAAGTCTTAAAGATTTAGCAGTATGGTTAGCACTCTTGTCAATATTCCTGGATACAAGGTTAGTGAAGAACTCTACAATGGTTCTAGAACCATTGTTTATCGAGGGTATCGAGAGACTGACTCATTACCTATAGTTATTAAACTGCTGAAAAATCCTCATCCGAGTTTTGGCGAACTCTTGTCCTTTCGGAATCAGTACACCATAGCTAAAAATCTCAACTCACCGCTAATCGTCCAAACTTATAGCCTAGAACCCTATCAAAATGGCTATGCGTTGGTAATGGAAGACTTTGGCGGGATTTCTCTCAAGGAATGGAGAATCAAGGGAAGGGGAAAATCTCTACAGGAGTTTTTAGAAATTGCAATCGCACTATGCAATACCTTAGATATACTCTACCACGAACGGATTATTCACAAAGACATAAAACCTAGCAATATTGTCATTAATCCCGAAACTAAACAAGTTAAATTAATCGATTTTAGTATTGCATCTTTATTACCACGGGAAACCCAAACGCTAGTCAATCCCAATATCTTAGAAGGAACACTCGCTTATATTTCCCCAGAACAAACAGGAAGAATGAATCGGGGGATTGATTACCGAACTGATTTTTATTCTTTGGGTGTGACATTTTACGAGTTACTTACGGGAAATTTACCTTTTGCATCAAACGATCCAATGGAATTGGTGCATTGTCATATTGCTAAACTTCCACAAATTTTAAAAAATAGAGAAGATATTCCCCAAGTTATTTGCGATATTGTGATGAAATTGATGGCAAAAAATGCCGAAGATCGATATCAAAGTGCTTTAGGACTGAAGTTTGATTTAGAAAATTGCTTACATCAGCTACAAGTTGATGGCGAAATTCACAAGTTTGAAATTGCAACAAGGGATGTGTGCGATCGCTTCATTATTCCTGATAAACTTTATGGACGAGAAACCGAAATATTAACTTTACTTCAAGCCTTTGAGAGAGTCAGCCTTGGTGGAACAGAAATGATGCTGGTAGCAGGTTTTTCGGGAATTGGCAAAACCGCAGTTGTCAACGAAGTTCATAAACCGATTGTTCGCCAACGCGGTTATTTTATCAAAGGCAAATACGACCAATTTCAACGGAATATTCCCTTCAGTGCATTTGTACAAGCATTCCGGGATTTAATGGGACAATTATTAACCGAAAGTGATGCAAAAATTCAGGAATGGAAAAGCAAGATTTTAGATGTTGTTGGGGAGAATGGACAGGTAATTATTGAAGTTATTCCCGAATTATCAAGAATTATTGGCGAACAACTACCCGCCATAGAATTATCAGGAACAGCGGCACAAAATAGATTTAATTTATTATTTCAACAATTTACCCAAGTTTTTACTAGTGTTGAACATCCATTAGTGATGTTTTTAGATGACTTGCAATGGGCAGATTCGGCATCATTGAAGTTAATGCAGCTATTAATGGCTGATACAGGTCATCTTTTGTTAATTGGTGCATACCGTGATAACGAAGTCAACCCAGGACATTCATTAATGTTGGCTTTAAGTGAAATCAAAAAAAGCAAAGCGACGATTAATACAATTACTTTAGCACCACTGAGTCAACTCAAAGTGAATCAGTTAGTTGGTGACACACTTAAATGTGCAGAAACTTCGGCATGGACTCTTTCTCAATTAATCTATCAGAAAACTCAAGGAAATCCGTTTTTTGCAATCCAGTTTATCAAAGCATTGCATCAAGAAAATCTTATTCAATTCGATATTGAGTTAGGCTGTTGGCAATGTGACATTACCCAAGTGATGACTCAAGCCGTTACAGATGATGTTGTTGCCTTTATGGGTTTTCAATTGCGAAAACTACCGCTATCAACTCAACAGATGTTACAGCTAGCTGCTTGTATTGGGAATCAGTTTGATTTAGCAAGTTTGGCAATTGTTTCTAAACAATCTCAAATCGAAACGGCTGCGGCTTTGTGGAAAGCATTACAAGAAGGGTTGATTTTACCTAACGGTGATGTTTATAAATTTTATCAAGATTCGTCATTGGTCATCCCTTCTCTACGAGACGCTACGCGAACGGCTCCGCTCAGGGCGAGTGGTCAGTGGTCATTAGAAAAGAGCGAACGAATGACAAAGGACATAGGACAAAGGACAGCTTATTATAGATTTTTACACGATCGCGTCCAACAAGCTGCTTACTCACTCATCCCTGACGATCAAAAACAACTGACGCACTTAAAAATTGGGCAATTGCTTTTAAGTGTAATGAGCGAGACGGAAAAAGAGGAAAAAATCTTTGAGATTGTCAATCAATTAAATAAAGGAGCCGATTTAATTGTTATAGAAACTGAACGTGAGGAATTAGCAAAACTAAATCTAGTTGCTGTCCAAAGAGCTAAATCTGCAACCGCTTACGTCGCAGCAATTGAATACGCCACTAAAGGGATACAACTTCTCCCAACAAGTTGTTGGCAGCAATGCTATGAACTAACGTTAGCTCTGCATGATTTAGCCGCAGAAGTAGCCTGTCTGAGCGGTGACTTTAAGCAAATGGAGCAGATAGTTGACGAAGTAGTGCAAAATGCCCGTCAATTACTAGACAAAGTTAAGGTCTATGAAGTGAGAATTTTGGCCGAGGTAGCCCAGAGTCAACAGCCCAAAGCGATTAAAACCGCTCTTTCGACTTTGGAATTATTTGGAGTATTGTTTCCAGAGCAGCCGACTGACGCAGATATTACTGAAAGTTTGCAACAGACTCAAGATGTATTAAAAGGAAAACATTTAGAAGATTTCTTGGAACTGCCGGAAATGACAGACTTCCAAGCTCTGGCAACAATCCGAATTTTAGCCGCGGTGACAGCAGCAGTCTATCAAGCGGTTCCAGAATTACTGCCATTAATCGTGTGTAAGCAGATTAGGTTATCAGTAGAATACGGTAATGCTGCGGTATCAGCACAGGCTTATGCTTGGTATGGAGTGATTTTGTGTGGTATTGGAGAAATAGATTTAGGCGATCGCATTGGCGAACTGGCAATGGGACTATTATCACGCTTCCAAAGCAAAGAATTTAAAGCCAGCACGATTAACATGGTTTATCCCTTCGTGAAGCCTTGGAAACATCATATTCAAAATTCACTCGCTCCTTTACTCGACGGATACCACAGCGGTCTGGAGATGGGGACTTTAGAATATGCTGCCTACTGTGCCTACAATTACTGTTCGCTTTCCTATTTTCTCGGAAAAGATTTGTCAATCTTAGAACCAGAGATGAAGGTTTACAATCAGGCATTGGCTCAACTCAAACAGGAAGTTGCTCATAATTATCTGAGAGTCTTTTACCAATCCGTCTTAAATTTACTCGCCGAGAGCAAGTGTCCTTGGGAAGTTCAAGGTGTAATCTATGACGAACAAATCATGTTGCCCTTGCATCAGCAGGCAAACGATCTTTACGCAATGGGAACACTGTATATCAATAAATTAATTCTTTGTTACTTGTTTAATGAGTGGGAACAAGCTATCAAAGTGGCGGCTGATGCCAAACAATATTTAAGTGGAGTATCCGGCTGTTTTATGGTGCCGGTGTTTCACTTTTACGATTCATTGATTCATCTGGCGATGTTGCCCAACACTCAAGGTAAAGAATGCCTCCCCCAGCAAGTTGTTGACAACCAGAAGAAGCTCAAACAATGGGCAAACCATGCACCCACAAACCATTTACACAAATTTTATTTGGTTGAAGCAGAGCAGTATCGGGTATTGGGGCGGACGTATGAAGCAATGGATTACTACGATCGCGCGATCGCCTCTGCAAAAGAAAACACATACATCCAAGAAGAAGCACTAGCGAATGAACTTGCTGGCAAATTTTACCTCAATTGGGGGAAAGAAAAACTCGCCCAAGCATATATGCAAGAAGCATATTACTCTTACGCACGTTGGGGGGCAAAAGCCAAAGTTGCCGATCTAGAAAGACGCTATCCGCAACTGCTAGCCCCTATCCTCCAGCAAACCCATTCTCCTTTCTCTACTAACGAAACAATCTTCTCGTTAGCAAGTGTTACACCCACGAATTCCGGCACTTCCCACAGTAGTAGTGTTTCTGTTGCTTTAGATTTAGCTGCTATTCTCAAAGCCTCTCAAACGATTTCCGGCGAAATCGAATTTGAAAAACTGCTTTCATCGTTGCTTGAAATCGTCATTGAAAATGCTGGGGCTGATAAATGCGTGTTTATGCTGTTGCGAAACGATTCGCTAGGCGAAACCAAAGGCGAACATCTACTAATTAAAGGGTCAATTACCGTAGGAATGCAGCCAGTAGTGTTGCAACGCCTTCCCGTTGAGGACAGTCAAGACATTCCCCTGAAGCTGATTTACAAAGTGAAGCACGATAGACAGACTGCTGTAATACTTGATGCGATCGCCGATCCGACTTTAGCCAACGACCCCTATATCATCCGTCAGCAGCCGAAAAGTATCTTATGTAGCCCGATTTTGCATCAAGGTAAATTGATGGGCATTTTATATCTAGAAAATAATTTAGCAACGGGGGCGTTCACTAGCGATCGCGTCGAACTGCTGAATTTACTCTGCGCTCAAGCTGCAATTTCTTTGGAAAATGCCCGACTTTATGAGCGATCGCGAGAGTATTCCCAACAGCTAGAGCGATCGCTTGAGGAGTTAAGCGCCGCCGAGTCCGTCTTTCAAGCATCCCAGCAACGACTCCAGTTATTGGTTCAGCAAACTCCATTAGCATTTATCGAGTGGGATACCAATTATCAAGTTACTGACTGGAACCCAGCCGCAGAACGAATCTTTGGCTACAGCAAACAAGAGGCTTTAGGTTGTGGATTCAAATTCATCATTCCTGAAATAATTCAAGCAGAAATGGAGCGAGTCAGCGTCGAAATTATATCCCAGCAGGGCGGCAATTACAGTATCAATGAAAATGTGACAAAAGATGGTAAAATTATCATTTGTACTTGGTATAACAATCCACTTGTAAATGCAGATGGCGAGTCAATCGGAGTTGCTTCTTTAGTAGATGATATTACAGAACAGCAAACTGCGCTACGCGATCGCAAAGTTGCCGAAGTCCAACTTCAACAAAAAGCCCAAGAGCTAGAAACTGCTTTACAAAACCTGCAACAAGCACAATTACAAATGGTGCAAACTGAGAAAATGTCTGCACTCGGCAACTTAGTTGCTGGTGTAGCTCACGAAATGAATAATCCCCTTGGTTTTATTGCTGCTAGTCTAAAACAAGCAAAACCTACTATCGCTGATATTGTTGAACATCTCAGACTATATCAAGAAAGTTTACCCAACAAAAGCGATGAAATCGAAGACCATGCCGAAGAAATCGACTTGGATTATAGCTTAGAAGACTTGCCCAAGATGATTGATTCTATGTCTATGGCGTGTGACAGGCTAAAGAACATCAGCACCAGTTTGAGAACTTTCTCTCGTGCCGATCGAGACTACAAAGTACCTTTCAATATCCACGAAGGCATTGATAGCACTATTCTCATTCTCAAACATCGTCTCAAGGCCAATGAACAACGTCCGGCGATTCAAGTTGTTGCAAACTACGGTAATTTACCTCAAGTAGAATGTTTCCCCGGCCAATTAAATCAGGTATTTATGAATATTTTTGCTAATGCTATTGATGCATTAGATGAATCTAATCATGGACTCAGCTTTGAAGAAATTAAAGCCAATCCTAACTGCATTACAATTACAACCTCAGTCGAAAATAATCTAATTAAAGTTTCCATTACTGATAATGGCAAAGGGATGAGCGAATCAGTTAAACAAAAAATATTTGACCATTTATTTACGACGAAAGCTGTTGGTAAAGGGACGGGTTTGGGGTTAGCGATCGCTCGTCAAATCGTTGAAGAAACTCACGGTGGAAAATTAAATTTTAACTCGGTTCTGGGTCAAGGTACAGAATTTACAATTGAAATTCCGGTATGAATCTCAGACACTCCTTGTTCGCGCTGCGTCTCGTAGAAAAGGGATGGGATGAGCGCCGATTTTCTTTGAGTCTAAATTCTCAAAATTTCAAGTCGTGGAGCGACGGGTTCGCTTGATATCTGGGAACACTATATCTGGAGTCTTAAAGATTTAGCAGTATGGTTAGTACGAGAGTCAATATTCCTGGCTATCAGGTTAGCGAAGAACTCTACAATGGTTCTAGAACCATCGTTTATCGAGGGTATCGAGAGACTGACTCATTACCCGTAACGATCAAACTGCTGAAAAATCCTTATCCGAGTTTTGGCGAACTTTTGTCGTTTCGCAATCAGTACACCATAGCGAAAAATCTCAACTCACCTCTGATCGTCCAAACTTATAGCCTAGAACCGTATCAAAATGGTTATGCGTTGGTAATGGAAGATTTTGGGGGGATTTCTCTCAAGGATTGGGGAGTGGGGAGAAACTTAGAATCTTTGATGGAGTTTTTAGAAATAGCGATCGCACTGTGCAACACCTTAGATATATTGTATCGCGACCGGATTATTCATAAAGATATTAAACCCGCCAATATTCTAATTAATCCAGACACCAAACAAGTTAAATTAATTGACTTTAGTATTGCATCCCTACTACCACGGGAAACTCAAACACTGATGAATCCCAATGTCTTGGAAGGGACACTTGGTTATATTTCTCCCGAACAAACAGGAAGAATGAATCGGGGGATTGACTACCGGACTGATTTCTATTCTTTAGGTGTCACTTTTTATGAACTACTTACGGGTGAGTTACCGTTCCATTCAAACGATCCGATGGAGTTGGTACATTGTCATCTAGCAAAACTTCCACCATCTCTTCAGGAAGTTAAAAATCAAGAGATTCCGCAAGTGTTGTCAGATATTGTCATAAAATTGATGGCAAAAAATGCTGAAGACCGCTATCAAAGTGCATTGGGATTGAAATTTGATTTAGAAACTTGTTTATCTCAACTCCAAGAAACTGGTGAAATTAAGCATTTCCCAATTGCTCAACGGGATCTGTGCGATCGCTTTATTATTCCCGATAAACTTTATGGACGAGAAACAGAAGTAGAAACTCTCCTGCAAGCATTTGAGCGCGTTAGTACAGGTGCGACAGAAATGATGCTGGTGGCTGGTTTTTCGGGTATTGGTAAAACCGTTGTAGTTAACGAAGTTTATAAACCTATCGTCAAAAAGCGCGGTTATTTTATCAAAGGGAAATATGACCAATTTCAACGAAATATTCCCTTTAGCGCTTTTGTGCAAGCCTTCCGCGATTTAATCGGGCAATTATTAACCGAAAATCATGCTCAAATCCAAAAATTTAAAACCAATATTTTAGCGGCTGTAGGTGATAATAGCCAGGTAATTATTGAAGTCATCCCCGAATTAGAAAGAATTGTTGGTCAGCAACCACCTGTTACAGAATTATCAGGAACTGCTGCTCAAAATCGGTTTAATTTATTATTTCAGAAATTTACCCAAGTCTTTACCAGTGTTGAACATCCATTGGTGATGTTTTTAGATGATTTACAATGGGCAGATTCAGCATCGTTGATGTTAATACAGTTATTAATGGCTGATACCAAACATCTTTTCTTAATTGGTGCTTATCGTGATAACGAAGTCAACCCAGCACATCCATTAATCTTGACTTTGAACGATCTCCAAAAAACAGCAGCCACAATTAATACGATTACTTTAGCGCCTCTGAGTCAATCGCAAGTAAATCAATTCGTTGCTGATACACTGAAATGTACAAAAGATTCGGCGTTACCTGTTTCTCAATTGGTATTTCAGAAAACTCAAGGTAATCCGTTTTTTGCCATCCAGTTTCTCAAGGCACTACACCAAGATGGGTTAATTGAATTTAACTTTGAATCAGGATATTGGCAATGTGATATCACCCAAATAAATCAGCAAGCAGTGACAGATGATGTTGTTAAATTCTTGGTATTTCAGTTACAGAAACTACCTCAATCAACTCAAAATGTATTGCAGTTAGCAGCTTGTATTGGCAATCAATTTGATTTAGCAACTTTGGCGATTGTTTCGCAAGAATCAGAGATTGAAACGGCTGCTAGTTTATGGAAAGCTTTACAAGAAGGGTTGATTTTACCGATTAGTGATGTTTATAAGTTTTATCAAGATTCGTCATTGGTCATCCCTTCTCTACGAGACGCTACGCGAACGGCTCCGCTCAGGGCGAGTGGTCAGTGGTCATTAGAAAAGAGCGAACGAATGACAAAGGACATAGACGCGCTAGCGGCTACTCTTCTCCTGACGGAGACGCTGCGCGAACGAGAACGCCAAGGGCGAACCCGCAGGGTAGGACAAAGGACAGCTTATTATAGATTTTTACATGACAGAATACAACAAGCTGCCTATTCTCTAATTCCCGCTCATCAAAAACAAGCAACTCATCTCAAAATTGGTCAATTACTTCTACAAAATTCCTCTCAAATAGAACAAGAAGAAAAACTGTTTGATATTGTTGGACATTTGAATTTAGGGCAAGAGTTAATCACTCAATTAAGTGAACGAGAAGCCTTGGCTCGGCTTAACTTAGCAGCAGGAAATAAAGCCAAAAATTCTACCGCTTACGCTGCGGCAAGAGTCTATTTACAGACCGGGATTGAGCTACTTACAGCCAATTGCTGGCAAGATCGATATGAATTGACCCTGAGTCTCTATGTTGCCGCCACCGAAGCCGCCTACTTGAATGCTGACTTTGATGGCATGGAACAGATCGCAGTACAGGTGTTAAAATCAGCCCAGACGATTTTAGACAAAGTTAAAATTTACGAAATTCAAATTGCTGCCCAGACAGCCCAGACCAGAATATTAGAAGCGATCGCAGTTGGCAGAGATGCACTCTTTCAATTGGGGGTTGAACTCCCCACTGCACCTGACGAAGCCAAAATTGGCAAAGTACTACAGACTGTAGCCAGCCTTCAAAACGGCAGAGGGATTGAAGAATTAGTCGATCTACCTATCATGAGCGATGCCTGCGGCGGGCGAAGCCAACGCCAAACTCAGGCAGCGATGCAACTCTTAGGAATATTATTTTCACCGATTCTACAGGCAATGCCCGGATTACTGCCCATACTGAGCGCAACGATGGTGAGTTTATCACTCCAGTTTGGGAATGCACCTGCATCAACGGTGGGGTATATGATTCACGGTATGGTGTTGTGTGCCTTTTTGTCAGAAGTGAAAACAGGCTATAGCTTTGGGCGATTAGCAATGAATTTGCTTGACCGATTTAATGTCGGGGAATTCAAGTGTAAGATTCTACTTCTGTTTGCGGCCTGGATTCAACATCATCAGGAATCTCTCAGGGCAACGATGCTGACGATGAAAGATGGCTATGCGACTGGTATGGAAACTGGTGATTTTCTCAACGCTGGCTACAACTCGCTCAATTACTTCATTGCCAAACTTTTTGCTGGGGTAGAACTGGACATTTGGGAACCCGAAATCGCAGGTTACAGGGCTGTCTTAGTGCAGGTAAAACAACATTCTGCCCTGACTTATTTGGATATGGTGCAGCAGACTGTGGAGAACTTGAGGGAAGCCCGTATTCTGTCGGATTGCTTAATTGGCACTGCCTACAATGAAACAGCGATGCTTCCTAAGCACCATCAAGACAAGGATCTCTCGGCGATCGCTATTGCTTATACTTACAAACTGATGCTTGCCTACTTTTTTGGTAACTACACGGCTGCCCTAGACTATAACGCCCAAGCCAAACAGTATTTGATGGCAGTATCAGGCATGATTTTTATTCCCATTTTTCATTTCTATGCAGCCTTGACGCATTTGGCGCTCTTGCTGGCACACCCAGAACCAAAGCAAGCCGAATTTCTCGCTTTGGTAGAAACCCATCAAACCACTTTGCAGCAATGGGCGCAAAATGCTCCCATGAATCATCTACATAAATGGCATTTAGTTGAGGCTGAAAAACAACGAGTGTTGGGCAATAAAGCAGAAGCACTTGAACATTACGATCGCGCCATCTCCCTCGCCAAAGAAAACGAATACGTTAACGAAGAAGCACTTGGCAACGAACTAGCAGCCAAATTTTACCTCGACTGGGGTAAAGAAAGAGTTGCCCAAGCATATATGCAAGAAGCATACTACTGCTACGCTCGTTGGGGTGCAAAAGCCAAAATAGAAGACTTAGAAAAACGCTATCCCCAACTACTCCAATCGATTCTGCAACAGCAACGAATCAACTTCAATACCTTAGAAACTATTAGCTTTCGCGGCACTTCCTCATCTACTCGCACTTCTACCACTGGCAGTACTGGTATTTCCCAGACATTAGATTTTACCTCTGTCCTCAAAGCCGCTCAAGCTATCTCCGGTTCTCTGGAATTAGATCGACTCATTGCCAGCTTGACCCACATTATCCTAGAAAACTCTGGCGCGAAGAAAGTTGTATTAATTCTTCCCCAAGATGAGGACACTGCCGTGCGGGGGAAACCCTTATTGAAGAAAGTGTATGGTGATAATTGGCAAGTTAGGGCAATTACCTTTATCAATCATGACCAAACACAAACCATTCTGGAGCCACAATCACTCGCTAATTGTCAAGAGATTCCTGCAAAAATTATCAATTACGTCAAAAATACCCAACAAACAGTTGTTATAGACAATTGCAAAACAGATACCATTGGGTTGATTGGGGAATATATGCAGCGAACACAACCCCAGAGTGTATTATGTACCCCGATTCTTAATCAAGGGCGTTTAGTAGGGATTCTTTACCTAGAAAATCAACTGACTCAAGGCGTATTTACTAGCGATCGCCTTTCTATTGTAAATTTCCTCTGCACTCAAGCCGCAATTTCTTTGGAAAATGCCCAATTATATAATCATCTCCAGGAGCGAGAAAAGTTCCTCAATAGTATTTACGAAGGTGTTGGCTGTCTTATTTTTGTGACTGATATCCGTGATGATGGTAGGTATGAGTACACAGGATGGAGTAAATCATGCGAAATAGTGATTGGTATACCTGCTTCTCAAGTACTGGGTAAAAGTCCGCAAGAATTAATGGCTCCTGATGAAGTTGCAGCAATCGAGCAAAAATATCTGCATTGTTTCCAAATTGGAACACCGATCACCTATGAAGAATGTCTAACATTTAATGACCAGAAAATTTGGTTTTTAACCACACTCAGCCCTTTAAAAGATGAGACGGGCAAAGTTTATCGCGTAGTTGGGACAACGATTAATATTAGCGATCGCAAACAAGTTGAATCAGTGGTGACAGAAAAATCTCAAGCACTCGGAACAGCCTTAGCAGATTTACAACAAGCGCAATTACAAATTGTTCAAAATGAGAAAATGTCTGCACTGGGTAATTTAGTTGCTGGTGTAGCCCATGAAATGAATAATCCTTTGGGCTTTATTGCTGCAAGTCTCAAACAAACTAAACCCACTATTGCTGATGTTGTGCGACACTTGAAACTTTATCAAGAAAGTTTACCTAATCCGGGTGCTGAAATTATTGACCATGCAGAAGAAATTGACTTAGATTATAGTTTAGAAGATTTACCAAAGGCAATAGATTCAATGGTGATGGCGTGCGATCGCCTGAAAAATATCAGCACTAGTTTAAGAACTTTCTCCCGCGCTGATAAAGATTACAAAGTGCCATTTAAAATTCATGAAGGGATTGAAAGTACAATTTTAATTCTCAAACATCGCCTTAAAGCCAATGAGCAACGTCCAGCAATTGAAGTAATAACCGATTATGGCAGTTTGCCTGAAGTTGAATGTTTTCCTGGACAATTAAACCAGGTGTTTATGAATATCATAGCTAATGCCATTGATGCCTTAGATGAGTCGAATACTGGGAAAAGTTTTGCAGAAATCCAAAAAAAACCTAACAAGATTACAATTAAAACCTCATTGCAAGACGATCGGGTTACAATAACGATTGCTGATAATGCTAATGGCATGAATGAAACAGTGAAACAAAAGATATTTGACCATTTGTTTACAACCAAATCTGTGGGAAAAGGAACGGGTTTAGGATTAGCGATCGCCCGACAAATTGTGGAATCAACCCACAGCGGCAAATTGAGTTGTAACTCTGTTGTTGGTCAGGGTAGTGAATTTATCATCGAAATTAAGGTGTAAATATTTACTTTTATATAAATCACTTGATATATCTGGGAACACTATATCTGTAAATCATCACTTCTTCAGCAGTATGGTAGCCACTTTTGTGAGGATTCCCGGATATAACGTTACCTCAGAAATCTACAACGGTTCGAGAACCCTGGTTTATCGAGCAGTTCGAGAAACTGACTCCTTAAGAGTAGCAATCAAACTGCTGAAAAATCCTTATCCAAATTTCAGCGAACTCTTGTCGTTTCGCAATCAGTATGTCATTGCGAAAAATCTCAACTCACCTCTAATTGTCCAAACTTATAGCCTAGAACCGTACCAAAATGGCTATGCTTTGGTCATGGAAGATTTTGGCGGAATTTCTCTCAGTGAGTGGAAAATAAGAGGAAATCTCCAATCTCTACAAGAATTTTTAGAAATAGGGATCGCCCTGTGCAGCACCTTAAATTTACTCTACCAAGAGCGCATTCTTCATAAAGATATTAAACCCAGCAATATATTAATTAATCCCGAAACCAAACAAGTTAAATTAATTGACTTTAGTATTGCATCTTTATTACCAAGAGAAACCCAAACCCTCGTAAATCCTAATGTGTTAGAAGGGACACTTGCTTATGTTTCTCCCGAACAAACAGGCAGAATGAATCGGGGGATTGACTATCGCACAGACTTCTATTCACTCGGCGTAACTTTCTACGAGTTACTCACGGGAGAGTTACCTTTTGCCTCCAACGACCCAATGGAGTTGGTACATTCTCATATTGCAAAAATCGCACCATTAGTACACGAAATTAATTCAGACATTTCATCTGTACTATCAAAAATTGTCAGTAAATTGATGGCGAAGAATGCTGAAGAGAGATATCAGAATGCCTTGGGACTAAAATTTGATTTAGAAAATTGTCTGCATCAGTTACAAGTTTCGGGTAAGATTGAAAGTTTTGAAATTGCACTCAATACACTGCAACTCCTTCCCAGGAAAAGGTACAGAGTTTGCGATCGCAATTCCAATGCAGCAATAAACAGTACTGAGTAGACCAACTTTAGCTAAGAAGATTAGACCTCTTGGCATTTGTAGGGGAAAGGGATGGAATTTCCTCTTACCCTTTAACATGAGTCCCTTTCCCCAACCGGAAAGCAAAAGTCACTTTTGCAAGAGGTCTATTCTGTCACCCTACTTACACGCGATCGCGTAGCGTTTATGTAGAAAAGGCATCTTCTGAGACGCTTTACCTTAGCGGAAGCCTCTGGAAGAGAAGGCGGTTGGATAAATTAAATTAAGCTTTTAGCAATTTTTGCGTAAGTCCTGCCTAACTCAGGACTGGCTCTAAGTAAACTAAATCGGAGTTTAACATGTGTTCTGAAAAAATCAATGAAGAGATATTGCTTTTACGTCAGCAAAATGCCCAATTGCTGCAACAGCTAGAAGCATTGCAAGACCTTTATTCAACTACACTGTTAGCCGAACAACATCAAATTTGGGAGTTAGTTACTGATGAAGTCCTACAGGATTTACAACTGATAGAATTACAGTCGAAATTCGCAGATAATTCTACCTTTGTAGAATCAGCAAATAAAATTCGCGGACGGCATCATCAAACGGCGGCGACTGCTTCGGCTGAGAGTGAGGCTAAGTATCGCCAACTCGTGGAAAATATCAGCGATCTGATTTTTTCTATGTCAGTGGAAGGTCTTTTTACTTATGTCTCACCACAATATAAAAATGTTTTAGGATGGGAACCTTCAGACCTACTTGGTCAACCCTTTGCCCCCCTGCTTCATCCTGATGATTTCCCCCTAGCCCAGAGAAAAATTCAAGAAATGGTGGAAACCAAGGGGCAGCGAATCGCAATAGAATTTCGCCACCAAAAAAAGGATGGAAATTGGTGCTGGATGAGGTCAGTGGCTTCGCCAATTTTCGATTCAGATGGTGAAATTATTGGTCTTCATGGCGTTATTAGCGATATCAGCAGTCGCAAACAAGCTGAAGAATTAATCAAAGCCTCGCAAGCAGAATTACTCGCTTTGTTCAACGCTATGCAGGATGTGATTCTTGTCTTGGATGCCGAAGGAAGATACTTAAAAATCGCTCCTAGTGGTGCACCCTTACTCTACCAACCTCCTGCGGAACTGCTGGGCACAAAAATATATGAGGTTTTACCCTCTGCTTGTGCCGGCTATTTTCTCAACTCTATTCAACAAGCACTCTTAACTAAAAAAACTGTGAAGGTAGAATATAGCTTGCCTATAGGCGAGCAAGAGGTTTGGTTTGAGGCGAATATTGCCAGAATGACTGAAAACACGGTTGTTTGTGTCGCCAGGGATATCAGTGAACGCAAACAGATGGAAGACCAATTGCGACAACAAACAGAAAATTTAGCACAAACTCTTCAAGAACTCAGACAAACTCAAGCACAAATGATTCAAGCAGAAAAAATGTCTAGTCTGGGTCAACTTGTGGCTGGAGTTGCCCACGAAATCAACAACCCCGTTAATTTTATTCACGGTAATCTCACTTATATTGAGGAATATACTCAAGACCTGTTGCGAGTAATTTACCATCAGCAGCAATCTGGTAATAAGTCGGAATTTCAGGCTTTGTGTGAGGAAATTGACCTAGAGTACATCCAAAAAGATGTACCAAGAATATTGAGTTCGATGAAAGTTGGTACTCAGCGCATCCGTCAGATTGTGCTGTCGTTACGAACTTTCTCACGCATAGATGAAGCCGAGTTTAAAGCAGTAGACATTCACGAAAGCATTGACAGTACTCTAATGGTATTGCAACATCGCCTCCAAGAAACAACAAAGCTTCCAGCGATTCAAGTCATCAAAGACTACGGCACATTACCTTTAGTGGAATGCTATGGCCGACAACTCAATCAGGTATTTATGAATATATTGGCGAATGCCATTGATGCTTTAGAAGAATGGACAATTGAGAATACACAATTAAGAATAAACAATTTAACATCTGGGTTGCTTACTCCCACGATCGCCATTCGTACATCAGTGATAGATTCCAGTTGGGTAAAAATTGCGATCGCTGATAATGGAATAGGTATGTCAGAACAGATTCAACAACAAGTTTTTAATCCGTTTTTCACCAACAAGCCTGTAGGTAAGGGAACAGGGATGGGAATGTTTATCAGTTATCAAATCATTACAGAAACACATGGTGGCAAACTGGAATGTCATTCATCACCAGCAGCAGGAACAGAGTTTGTAATTACAATTCCAATTCAGCATTAAGGTTTTTTTTTGCAACTGTAAGGTTATAATCCCTTGTGGGGCGGTTGTCCTCCTTTTCCATAAGGTTGACTGACTTGCCACCGCTTTCTATGACCATTAACTATTGACTAATAGCTAAACAATCAGTTTCTGCCCACCAGGCGTAAATAAGTGTGTCGCGGTCTGGTAAAGTACCCAAAGTATTAGGTTGCAACACATTAATGCTAATGCCATTTGTTAATTCCATAACATAATTAACGTGTGTGCCCAAATACATAACGTTAACCAGCCGTCCTTCAAAGCAGTTAACTGGCAAATTAGGTGGATACAGGGAAAGCTGTATTTTTTCTGGACGCACACTCACTACTACAGCTTGTGATAATTCAGTTGGTGTATCTTCAGCGCGGCTAATAACAATTGAGAGTCCCATTTTTGTGGAAATTTTAATATTAGAGGAGTCTACCGCGACGATTTCACCACTGAATAAATTAGTATCACCAATAAAATCAGCAACAAAGGATGTACAGGGACGTTCGTAAATTTGGCTGGGAGTGCCAACTTGTTCAATTTTGCCTTGATTCATTACGGCAATGCGATCGCTCAAAGACAATGCTTCTTCTTGGTCGTGTGTCACCATCACAAAGGTTAACCCCAAGTCTTTGTGTAAATTTGATAACTCAACCTGCATTTCTTTACGTAGTTTGAAATCTAACGCCCCTAAAGGTTCATCTAGTAGTACCACGGTGGGACGGTTGACTAGGGCCCTTGCTAAAGCTACTCGCTGCTGTTGACCACCAGAAAGTTGATTGGGAAAGCGCGATCGCAAACTTTCCATTTTCACCAGTTTTAAAGCTTCTTGGACTCTAGCTTCAATTTTCGATTTGGGTATTTTTTTTAACCGCAGTCCAAAGGCGATGTTATTCCAGACATTCAGGTGGTTAAATAGAGCGTAACTTTGAAATACAGTATTGACGGGTCGGCGGTAAGGAGGCACATTAGTCATGGACTGACCCTGAATAAACACCTTACCAGCGTCAGCAATTTCAAACCCAGCAATTAAGCGCAGTGTTGTTGTTTTACCACAACCGGAGGGGCCTAAAATACTAAAAAATTCTCCTTGTCTAACATCCAAATCAATGCCATTTACTGCTGGTTCTTGGTTAAAAAACTTGAAGACGTTACGCAGTTCAACATCAAGTGGCTGAAAAGTTGTTATCCCCCTTTGATTCTGCATGACAATTTGAGCCATAATCCTCAGTAGAATGCCGTGATATTACGTGATTTTGTCAATTGCTCTAGTCTTTTGGGCAGACTATATTTGACACTTTGGTTTATTGTATCCGCCAAAAACAATTGTTCAAGAATATACTCGCTCGATTATTTCGCGCTCAGTAATAAAAAAAGCTAATGGTAAACTTATATACTAAACTTCTGATTTAGATAATCTGTAATTAAGTTAACAAGTCTTAAAATTGCATCTTAGCAATTGCTAAAAGGCTGGCTAGAATTGCATTTATTCATTTTGAATTTTGAATACTTCGACTTACCTCGGCTTCGCTCGGCACAAGTCGCTCAGTACAAGTTTTGAATTTTGAATTAATACTTATGTCCTTATTTCCATCAATTGGCAGCAAAAAAGATATACGTACAGTTGGACGTGGTGTCCAATCAATATTTTTAATCGTATTTACCCTATTAATGACCAGTGGGATTGAGGCTCGTTTGGCTTACTTGCAAATAGTTGATGGGCCAAAACTCCGGGAACGAGCCGAAGCAAACCGAATTCGGATGATTCCCAAACAACCAGAACGGGGTAATATTTTTGACCGGAATGGCAAACTTTTAGCTAGCACTCGCTATCCTAGCTCTGTATATTTGTGGCCGATGGCGCATACTAAGCCTTCCTGGTCTGTAGTCGGCCCGCGTCTAGCGCAAATTCTTAACATTTCCCAAGATGAGATGGAAAAGAAATTAGAACAAGCTGGTGCTAATTCTTCTTCACTCATCCGGGTTGCTCGCGATTTAAATGAAGCAGAAATTACGGCATTAAAGGAGTATAAAAATGAACTCCCAGAAGTAGAAATTAATACAGATTCTGTACGTTATTATCCCCATGGCAAAGAATTAGCGCACGTACTAGGTTATACACGGGAGTTGACCGCCGACCAGTTAAAAGGCAAGAAGGAGTTAGGCTATCGACTGGGAGATGTCATCGGTCAGATGGGTGTGGAAAAGGCTTATGAGAAAGCTCTACGGGGCGAATGGGGCGGTCAGCAAGTGGAAGTGGATGGTGCGGGTAGACCAATCCGGGTTATCGGCGAGAAACAGGCAAAAGCTGGTAATGATTTGCACCTGACCATAGATTTGGATGTGCAAAAGGCAGCCGAAAAAGCTTTGGGAAATCACCGAGGTGCGATCGCAGCACTCGATCCAAATAATGGTGCTGTTTTAGCGTTGGTATCTTACCCCACCTTTGACCCAAATATCTTTTCCAAACAAAAACTCTCTCAAAAAGATTGGGAAAGTGTCCAAGGTAAAGATCATCCCTTGGTGAATCGCGCTCTGAGTGCCTTTCCACCCGCCAGTACTTTCAAAATTGTCACTACGACAGCTGGACTGGAATCAGGTGAATTTTCTCCTGACTCAATACTACAAACCTTTGGTTCTCTTACCGTGGGTGGGGTGACATTTGGTGAGTGGAACCACGCCGGATTCGGGCCATTAGGATTTCCCAGAGCGATCGCTATGAGTAGTGATACTTTCTTCTATCAAGTTGGTAGAAAAGTCGGTGGCCCAACTCTAATCAAATGGAGTCGCAAATACGGCTTTGGTCAAAGAACTGGCATTGAATTTCGTGATGAAGAATCAGTAGGCTTGGTTCCAGATGAAACATGGAAGCAGAAAACTTGGAAGATACCGTGGACTGTCGGCGATACCATTAATATGTCAATTGGTCAAGGTGCTTTACAAGTGACACCTCTGCAATCGGCGATTATGTTTTCTGTCCCTGCTAATGGTGGCTATCGAGTTCAGCCACATTTGCTTAAAGACAACGAAGAAGCAAAAAGTTGGCGAGAATCTTTAAATATGAAGCCGACAACTATCAAAGTTCTCCGCGACGGACTGCGGAAGGTGGTGAGTGAAGGTACTGGTAAGCGCTTAGACGTGCCAACAATTGCTCCAGCGTCTGGGAAGAGTGGCACAGCTGAAGCTGGTGTTGGTCGCCCAAATCATACATGGTTTGGTGGCTACGCCCCCAGTAATAAGCCGGAAATTGTGGTTGTGGCCTTTGGTGAAAATACTGGCGAACATGGCGGTACTATTTGCGGGCCGATGGTTTTACAAGTACTAGAAGCTTATTTTCAACACAAATATCCAGGTAAGTATAAAAAACCTCAGCCTGACCCATCAGAAGCTAAAACTCAAAGTTCGGGACATGGCACTGGAGATTAGTTCTGCAAAGCAAAAGTCAAACAGGTATACAGCGTCAGATTTTCTAGTCTATCCCATTAGTTTTGAAAGGTGAAAAAGTTCGTAGTAAGGACTTTAGTCCTAGATTTTTAAGCACTGAAGTGCTTACTACAAACTCATCAAAATTAATGCGATAGACCACTAATGTGCAAAATTAAAAATTTAAGAAGCTTTTGGTCGAGACAATAGAAGAGATGCGCTTATGGTATCAATTCAAAACAATTAATTACTGCCAATTAGTTTGCCCTTAAATACCTGCTAAGAATTTAGCAGAGTTATTTACAGATAATCTTAATTTTACAATCCTCTTTTCCTTATGACTTACCTTAAACCATCTCCACTTGGCGGACAAAAAAATACACGTACTGTTGGCCAAAGTTTCCAGCCGATATTTTTAATTATATTTACTCTTTTGATGCTGACAGGAATCAGCATTCGCTTGGCATATTTGCAAATTACTGAAGGAGCAAGCCACCGAAAACGAGCCGAGTCAAATCGAATTCGGATGATCCCCAAGCAACCAGAACGAGGCAATATCTTTGACCGCAACGGCAAACTTTTAGCCAGTACTCGCTATCCTCGCTCTGTATATTTGTGGCCGATGGCACATACCAAGCCAGCGTGGTCATTAGTGGGAGCGCGTCTATCTCAAATTCTCGACGTTCCCCAAGAAGAGATGGAAAAGAAACTAGAAGAGGCAGGTGCTAACTCTTCTTCACTGATCCGAATTGCTCGTGATTTGAACGAAGCGCAAATCACAGCATTGAAAGAGTATCAAACTGAACTTAAAGACGTAGAAATTCATACAGAAGCCGTTCGTTACTACCCCCACGCCAAGGAATTAGCCCATGTATTAGGTTATACACGAGAACTGACCGGCAATCAGTTAAAAGAAAAGAAGCAGGAAGGCTACAGATTAGGTGATGTAATTGGTCAAATGGGAGTTGAAAAAGCTTATGAAAAAACTCTGCGGGGCGAATGGGGCGGTCAGCAAGTAGAAGTGGATGGTGCAGGTCGCCCGCTCCGGGTTTTGGGAGAGAAACAGGCAAAACCAGGTAACGATTTGCACTTGACCATAGATTTAAATATGCAAAAGACAGCAGAAAAAGCTTTAGGCGATCGCGACGGTGCGATCGTTGCCCTTGACCCCAAGAACGGTGCCGTTTTAGCAATGGTATCTCACCCTACCTTTGACCCAAATATTTTCTCAAAGCAGAAACTCACCCAAAAAGATTGGGAATTTGTCCAAGGTGCCGATCATCCCTTGGTCAATCGCGCCCTCAGCGCTTTTCCACCCGCTAGCACCTTCAAAATTGTTACCACCACAGCCGGTCTAGAATCAGGTAAATTTTCTCCTAGCACAGTCCTGCAAACCTACGGTTCTTTGAGTTTTGGCGGCACCCGATTTGGTGAATGGAATCACGCCGGATTCGGCCCATTGGGTTTTGTCGGAGCATTACAGTGGAGTAGTGATACCTTCTTCTATCAAATTGGTCGCGGAGTCGGCGGCCCAACTTTAATTGAGTGGACTCGCAAGTATGGATTTGGTAAAAAAACTGGTTTTGAGTTTGCCAACGAAGAAGCAAAGGGTTTAGTGCCAGATGAGGCATGGAAGCAGAAAACTTGGAAGATACCTTGGACTGTAGGCGACAGCATTAATATGTCAATTGGTCAAGGTGCTTTACAAACGACACCTTTACAAGTCGCCATCATGTTTGCCGTGCCCGCTAATGGTGGCTATCGAGTCCAGCCGCATTTGCTTAAAGACAATGAACAAGCAAAAAGCTGGCGAGCATCTTTAAACATGAAGCCAACAACTATAAGTGTTCTCCGTCAGGGACTACGGAAAGTAGTAGCTGAAGGTACGGGTAAAGCTTTGAAGCAGCCAACAGTTCCCGCAGTGGCTGGTAAAAGTGGCACTGCTGAAGCGTGGAAAGGCCGTGTTAAGCAAAATCACGCTTGGTTTGGAGCGTATGCACCTGCTGAACAGCCAGAAGTTGCGATTGTAGCATTTGCTGAACATTCCGGTGGTGGTGGTGGTAGCATTGCTGCGCCCATGATCTTACAAATTATGGAGGAATACTTTCAGCGCAAGTATCCAGGTAAGTATCAAAAACCTCAGCCTGAGAACCCAGGAAATAGCAGACGAAATTAAACGTAGGGCATGGGGAAGAAGCAGAGGGGCACAGGGGTAGAAGTTCTAAAATGTTTGAATTTTGAATACTTCGGCTACGCTCAGTACAAGTTTTGAATTTTGAATTGATTTCTTCCCTGCTCCCTCATCTCCACATCGCCAAACAAAAATCAGGTCAATTATGATTGACGACTATATTCGAGCTGTAATGACTCAAAATCAGATTCCGGGGCTTTCTGTTGCAGTAGTGCAGGAAGGTGAACCTGTTTTAGTTAAGGGCTATGGACTGGCGAATATTGAACACTCTGTTCTAGCTACTGAACAGACAGTTTATGAAATTGCGTCTGTTGGTAAAACTTTCACCGCTACAGCCGTAATGATGCTGGTGGAACAAGAGGTAATTTCGCTAGATGATGCGATGCCTGCGGCGGTAAACTACGCAGAATATCTCGATTGTCTACCCATAACGTGGCAAAATGTCACAGTTGGACATATTCTGTCTCATCAGTCTGGAATTCCTAGCTATACCGATGCTCCAAACTACTGGGAAATTACTCATCTTGATTTATCTAAGTCTGAAATTTTGGCTCTAGTTACTCACTTACCCCTCAAGTTCCAACCGGGTGAGTTTAGCGCCTACGACAACACAGGCTACTATCTACTAGGTTTGCTCCTAGAAAAAGTAACTGGACAATCTTATGGAGATTTGTTACAAGAGCGTATTTTTGCTTTTTTGGGAATGAATGCAACCGTAATGAATAATCCCAGTAACATAGTGCCGCACCGGGCTGCTGGTTATCGGTTGGTAAACAGCAAGCTTGTTAACAAACCTTATTACAGTCCCTCAGTTACCTATTCTGCTGGAGGTCAACTTTCCAGTGTGGAAGATATGGTGAAGTGGGAACAGGCGCTTTGTGGTGAAACTTTGCTAAAACAATCAACCCTGAATTTGATGTGGACTCCTCATTTTCCCAATCAGGGTGATGATTGGGAAAAATTGAGATATGTTGCAGGTTTAGGTTGGTGGGTATTTAATTATGGCGATCGCCGAGTAGTTGGTCATAATGGGTCAATTTTAGGATTTGCAAGTAACATTACCCGCTTTATTGATGACAAAATTACCGTAATTTTACTTTGCAATCTAGATAAAATTTCCCGACCAGATGCGATCGCTAAAGAAATCGCTGGATATTATTGTCCAGCCCTTAAGAAAGTAGTACTTCAGCCTCCATTATGAGAAGCAGAGGTAATAATTACGAATTACGAACTTGTACTGAGCGTAGCCGAAGTATTACGAATTATTTTGGCTCCTATTGTGATATCTTTGCGGGTTTCAAGTTTCTGGCTTTGTAAAACATTTCTAAACTATTGCGATCGCCTACAAAACGCCAGTGCCAAGGCTCATAACTTACACCTTGAGCATTATCTTTGGGAAATGACATTTCAAAGCCAAAACGCGCTGCATTTGCTTGTAGCCACCGATAAGCCTTGGTATTGTCAAAGTTAGTTTGAAGATTAGTTGCTGGTACCGATCCGTCTCCAACATCCACTGCATAACCCGTGTGATGTTCGCTATGACCAGGAGGAGCGCTGAGGGCGGCTCGTTCTGCTGGCGTTTGATTTCGCTGGGCACCGACAGCAAAAAACAACTGCTCTTGGTCTTTGACTGAGCGAAAGCCAGAAATTGGCACTAATATTACACCTGAACTCCGGGCTGCTGCTACCATCTCCTCAAATTTTTGGGCAGCAGTTTTTCGCATTCTAATGCCCCTATTTGCGGAGATGGTTACTAGTTCTGACTCAGGGGCTTCTGGGTATGGAAAATGCCCTAACACAGTATCGCTGGAATTATTAGATGCTGCGGTCGTCGCCGGAGTAGAAGTAGCTGGTAAAGGTTGAGAATCAGCGGTTTTTTTGGGTGTAGTCACAAAAAACCACAAACCGCTAATTAAAGATAGCAAGACAAATCCCGTTACTCCCCCAATCAAAATAATTCGGGGTTGCAACCAAATTTTAGGTGCTGCAACAGGGGTATCGCGTACAGCCACTGGAATATCATCACCAAAGTCATTCGATGAGTTTTGCGGTTTTCCAGAAAACCCTGCCTTATTCAAGGGTAAACTCCTGTTTTTGTGGAATAGCCATAACAGATTTTGCACTGGACAAAAGTAGACGTAACAGGTAGCATTTTACATCTGTGGTTCTTAG
Organism: Nostoc sp. DedSLP03; assembly: GCF_034530815.1. Taxonomy (NCBI): domain Bacteria; kingdom Bacillati; phylum Cyanobacteriota; class Cyanophyceae; order Nostocales; family Nostocaceae; genus Nostoc; species Nostoc sp. DedSLP03. The sequence continues at coordinate 55,733 of NZ_JAVRCK010000005.1, read as the reverse complement.
GCGCAATCTTGACAAACCTTTTAGAACTATACGTCAAGCTGGGAGGATTAGTCCTGGTAGGTTTTATCCTGGGACGCAAACTACCTGTAACAGTTCCTACACGTTTAGGACTGTTTCTTTTTTGGGTGGGAGTACCCATAAGCATAGTATCGTTTTTGCGTCAATCTAGCTTATCAGGGCAAATTTGGATTGCACCTGCGATCGCTTACCTAGCTATTTTACTAGGAGCATTTTTTGCTTGGTTAGGGATAAAAGGACAAGCCTATTTTAGAAAGACTGTTTCCCAACCATCAACTCAGGCTAGTTTGATATTAGCCGCCATGTTGGGTAATACTGGTTATCTTGGTTTTCCCATTACCTTGGCAATGCTAGGCAAAGAATATTTTGCTTGGGCGTTATTTTACGATTTACTAGGTACATTCCCAGGAACTTATGCTCTGGGTGTGTTGCTAGCAGCTAGTTTTGGTGGTAGTGTCCAGAATCATTGGCAGATTACTAGGGCGATTTTAATTAATCCTGCCCTATGGGGTTTCGGATTTGGCTTGCTGTTTCGGCAGGTGACAATTCCCACAGTTGCAGAATTCTGGTTAGAAAAATTTGCTTGGATTAGTGTAGCTTTATCCCTGGTATTAATTGGAATGCGTCTGGCGTTGCTCAAATCTTGGCGTAGCTTACCACAAGTAGGGATAAGCTTAGGAATCAAAATGCTGCTAGTTCCTTTGATATTGGGTAGCATCTTACCCCTATTTGGATTAACTGGGGCGATCGCAAAGATAATCGTGCTACAAATGGCTATGCCTCCAGCTTTTGCCACACTGGTAATTGCTGAGACATTCAATCTCGATCGCGATCTGGCAGTTACTGCCTTAGCTGCTGGGGCTATAGTATTACTGGTTACTCTCCCAGTTTGGCTGTGGCTGTTTTGATGTAAGAATTCAGCACTCAGGAGTCAGGAGCCAGAATTTATCAGTAATCTAGAATGATTGGTATATCTATTCATCAAATGTTCTCCTGATTCTTTAACTATTCTGAATTCTGAATTCAGAAGGACTGAATTCTTACGTTTTGATTTGGGATTTATGAACTGCGATACATATCAGTTAAAGTTCTACAGGATGCTGCCCATAATATGGCAAAGCCTCTGACCAATTAGGAAATTTGCCCTCTCGCCAATCGAGATTAGCTAATTCCAAAATACTTGTCACCGTTGCTGCTAGCCCAGATTGGGCTTGAATCAGCTGATAATTAGTGTTCCAATTCCCTAAAGTTTCTTGCCATGCTTCTGGTGTCAATACTCTATCTGACAAACACACTTTTAGTTTAGAAGTATCTGGCTGAAACTGATAAATAGCAGCAAAAATTTGACCTCGTTGTGCTGGCATTTCCACAGCAATAGTTTTTAGATTTTGACTTTTACCTACTTCTGACCAAGCTACCGCAGCCAAAGTTGAAATCGCAAATACAGGAATATCTAACTGTTGCCCTAAAGTCCGAGCGGTGACAACACCAATGCGAGTTCCTGTAAAGCCGCCGGGGCCTTTGGCAACTGCGATAAAAGACAAATCCGCCCAAGTTTGCGGTTTGATAAATTCAATTAAATATTGATGCACTAAGCTAGATAAATCGCGCCCCAAATTCCAAACTTGAGAGCGAGTTTCACCTGCAAAATTACTAATTGCTAGTCCTAATTCGGGAGTGGTGGTGTGTAGTGATAGAGCGTATTTTGTTGTTGTGAGGTCTTCTAGTTCCGTTGTCAAAGTTACTTAAAATATCTATTTTTATAGAGTTAACGTGATTTATTTAAGCATATAACATAGCGGTTCTTAATTGAAAAACTACTGAGTAATAATCAGTCAAACAGTCTTGTTACAAGGTTTGTGAGAGCCAATGCTGTAGACTTTCTAATAGCGATCGCGGCTAGGATGGGGTATTTGGATTACCGCCTTGCTGTCTCAATAGATAGTCCAAAACTCGGTCAATTCGCTCCAAGGCAGCACCCGTAGTCAGTTGAAACTCCTGAAACTGAGATTTTTGTTCCTCAAAATTGCGGTCAAGCTTTAGCATGAGTGCTTCTAATCGCTCAGTTCGTGCCTTTGTTTCCTCTATTTCACTGCCTGCCTTTGTAAATAGGCGTTGCGTGTGAGTGATAAAACTATCAACCCGATCGGAAAGTTGGTCAACCTTTGCCCCTACCCGGTCAATACTTACCTCTAGTTGATCGAGGTGAGATTGAGTACGGTCTTGTTTTATGGTCAATTCATCAAGGTGAGATTGAGTACGGTCTTGTTTTATGGTCAATTCATCAAGGTAAGATTGAGTACGGTCTTGTTTTATGGTCAATTCATCAAGGTGAGATTGGGTACGGTCTTGTTTTATGGTCAATTCATCAAGGTGAGATTGGGTACGGTCTTGTTTTATGGTCAATTCATCAAGCCGCCTGTTTGCTGATTCTGCGTAGCTAGCAGTAGATATTAGCAATCGCTTAACAGTTTCGAGTTCATCTTCTACATGGTCTAGTCGCTGTGCGTTGGTCATGCTGTTTTCTCTTGGCTGACTTTTTTATCTTCTACGATCGCTTTCCTGACATCTCGTTTCTGTATCATGAATTCGCGATCGCTGATGAACAAAATCTCATTACAGCAGAAATCATGTATTTAACCATATATGTTGTAGGGGCGCAAAGTCTTGCGCCCCTACCGCGTGGTCATTTAGCTGAAAATAGCTGTAACATACACCAATCATTTTCTATCAAGTCGGCACTAATTCACCAGGACGCAATTTCGACCACTTACCTGTTTCTCGTTTAAAGCTCAGACAACCAACAACATCCCATTCCATTTCAATCACATCATCTTTAGTCCGAATGTTGACATTGATAGAAGGTTCATTCGGATCAAAATTTGGTGTTTCAGTCAAGTGAGGCTGTTGGTGCTGCCCTTCTACGGCATGATAGGTAACACAGCTGTCTACATAGTGGCAGTTCACGCAAATACACATAATAGAACCAACTCCAGGGGCCTTTATTGTTAATCTAACTTAAGCCCAACTGTTATTCATGAGTTGCTGGGTTGATTTTTATTACAATGCACGAATCAATTCCTTCTACCCTCGCTCCCGAAAATTGGCCTTTTAGCTTGGAATTCTTGCCACAACCCGCTTACATGGTAGGTGGTGCTGTCCGAGATGCGATCCTGGGTAGAACTCGCGAATATCTGGATCTAGATTTTGTTATACCATCTCAAGCGGTAAAGGTAGCGAGAGCGATCGCTCATCATTACAAAGCTGGTTTTGTGTTACTCGATGCCGAACGACAAATTGCGCGTGTGGTTTTTCCCCACGCTACAGCTGACTTTGCCCAACAGGAAGGAAATAGTTTAGAAGTTGATTTGCACAGACGAGACTTTACGGTAAATGCGATCGCTTATAATCCTCATACGCAAGAAATTATCGATCCTCTGCAAGGTTATCTAGACTTACAACAGGGCATTTTGCGAATGGTATCACCTGCAAACCTAGAAGATGATCCTTTGCGGTTAATGCGAGGTTATCGCCAAGCTGCCCAACTAGGTTTTACTATTGAGCCAGCTACCCAAGCCACAATTCGTTCTTTGGCATCACATCTTAGCAAAGTTGCAGCCGAAAGAGTTAGGGTAGAAATTGGCTATCTATTGGCAAATTCTCAAGGTACTCCTTGGATTGCGATGGCTTGGGAAGATGGTTTACTTGCCCTTTTCTTCAAAAATGCCACCCGTGAAAGCTTGCTCAAACTAGCAGCAGTTGACACAGCTGCCGCCTTACTCACAGAAAATTGGCAACAACTAGGCGTACAACTGCAAGAATATGTCCGCGATAGTATTAAAACTACTTGGCTAGGTATTGCCAAACTTGCTTGTCTCGTCAACCCAGATCCAGAATTAGCAGAAATAGAACTACAGGAACTAACTTATAGTCGTGCCGAAATCCGAGGTGTAACTACTGCTTTGAAACTGTTACCGCAATTTCAAGTCGTTAATATGTCGTTGCGAGAACAATACTTTTTGTTTCATGATGCAGATATTGTGTTCCCGACTACGGCAGTGCTAACTGTAGCAATTAATAATTTGCTAGAGGCAATATCTGGTGACAAGCCACTACAGACAGCAGTGGAAACTAAAGCAATGAGCTACCAAATCTTAGCACCTTTGATCGACCGCTACCTTAACCCTGATGATGCGATCGCTCATCCCACTCCCTTAGTAAGTGGGAAGGAGTTGATTACAACATTAGATATTCCAGCTTCGCCAATTATCGGTCAACTGCTAACTGAAATTGGCGTAGCACAAGCTGAGGGGAAACTTTCAACTCCAACAGAGGCGATCACTTATGCACGTCAGTTACTTGATGGTTAAATATACTTAATTAATTTGAGGCTCAAAGGTTGACTCAATCAAAGTTTCAAAATCTTGCTTCGATTATTGTTTTCCAAGAGTGACAAAACAGAGTTAAAATACCGATCTTTAGAGCTAATTTGTAAACTCAAGTAAAGTACTTGTTTAATAAGGGTTTCAGTAATTTCAGTCAATACAGCACTTATTCGCTGAAACTCAGACCTAGCAATGAGTTGAGTACCCTTCAGATTTTCTTTCCGAATCAGCTCTTATGGTCAATCCTTGTAATCACATACATCAGTTATGCTAATATGTGCTTGATGTTATGACTGCTTTAGGATGTTATTTCCTAATTAGCACTGATGGACAACCGAATGAACCATATATTAAGCTATTGATTTTTATGCTTTAGTTGGTTATTGGTACATTCAATTAAACACTTGCTATAAACAAAGACTTTCAGATTTTCCTGATGGGTGGAGTTTTGATGAATAGCTTTTATTGGACAGGATTAAGTGCTTATGAATGAACAACCTTTAATTTTGGTTGTAGAACAGAGTTTACATGATTTAGAGCTACTTAATTCTCATTTAGGAATATTAAATTTTTCATGTATTTGTACCAAACAAGGGGTGAGAGCTGTGATGTTGGCACAAACTCATCAACCAGATTTAATTCTGCTAGATATGAAGCTATCTAATTTGAGTGCGAACCGAGTCATTGACAATCTTAAAGATGACTCAAAAACTGCTACCATTCCAATCATTGCAGTCACACCGATAACAACGGTACAAGACGAGCGCTTCACAATGCTCACAGCATTTGATGATTGCATTACTAAACCCTATGATTTTAATCAATTAGAAGTGGTAATCAGTCGCCACATCAGTCAGCTAAATTCCTAATATTTATCTTGGGAATAGGTTCGGGATTACCAAGTTCGGGTAATTCTTTGAGAATTACAACAATCCCAGTACGACCTGTTCTTAAATTTGTGTTTGTCATCAGGTAAATGACAGGTTGACCAATAATTTCTTCAATCAAATTTTTTAAATCTGGTTTAATTATTTTTTCTAAATATAATCGTACTTGTTCAGCTAAAGTATCATAACCTCCTTTCAGTAAAGTTTGTTCAGCTTGAGTAACCGAGTTTTCTATAGAAATTACGATTTCAGTATCAAAAAAATGACAAATGATTTGGCTAGGAGACTTTCCTAATTTTTCATTATATAATTTGATGATTTGCTTTGATATTTCTGTTTCTAATTGTGCGATAGTCGGTTGTATCATTAGTACCTACTATGTAATATTTATTGTTTTAATCGAGAAATTAATTAAATTATCCAACATTATAATAGATGATTATGGAATAAATAAGAAAAATAATCACCATTTTATATAAAGTTACTGTATCAATGTGATGTATTTAGTATGTATTTATTTAAAAATATTGCCATATTTAATGAAGTAAAATTTGTTAACTTACGATTTGTGCAGTGTTAGGTTAATAACTGGATTTGAGCGTCATTCGATTGAGCTAATCAGCTTATTTTGTGTTACATAAGCTTAGGTGTAGCCCACCATGCCTGTATCTCATAACCCAGTACTTAATTAGCCATGTTTATCCAAATGGTCATCACTGATAGAGGCATATAATATTACATCGGAATGTAATGTATATCACAAGACTCTCTATACCTTCCGGTGCAGCTAGTAAGCAGATAAATTTAGGTTCTATTAAAGAGTATATTAGCTACTAAGATAATTTGTGAAAAACTAATACAACATATTCGGCATTAATTTTTAGAAGCTCATCACATTCTTTACGGGCAAAGCAACTGTGATTGTGTAATGTCATAGCGCTTAGTAATTCCTGGTAAATACCAAACTGGCTCAACTGCGGCTTTGGTAATAACCAAATTACCGCCTGGTTTCATAATCTTGCCATCTACCTGCAAACAACCTTTGTCTAACTGCATATTGCAGTTCTAGTATATTGATGTCGCCAAAGAGAGCTGCTAGCTACCTTAGTCAGTTTTTATTTTTATGATTCTAAATATCTAGTATGGTATTAGTCATATTGTTGAAGACAATAAATCACACATAAATTTCATAATTGACGATTAATCAAAGTTAATTTAAAGATGAGTTGAAAAATGATTTAATCGATGTATTTTGTGAGAAAGTTAATACAAAGGTATATTCACTGATCTCAAATTCATGGATTCTTTATTTATCAATTCCTTACTTGAAGAGTTGAAAAACCCGGATGCCACAGTGCGCGATAAGGCAACCAGAAAAATCTGGCGGATCTGGTTTCAGCAAAAGGGAATCTATGGGCTGGAAATAATTGACCGCAGTCAAAAGTTACTGGATGCAGGTGAAATTGCTGAAGCTGAAACAGCGCTGACGGCATTAATTAAAGACCAGCCAGATTTTGCCGAAGCTTGGAATCGTCGAGCTTTCCTCTATTACAGTATTGGCGATTATCAAAAATCTCTGGCTGATTGTCAGATGGTTGTACAGATAAATCCAATACATTTTGGGGCGCTTCATGGTATGGGCTTATGCTATGCAGCAATAGGAGAGTATAGTCAAGCTATCCGAGCTTTTCAACGTGCATTAGAAATTCAGCCCTATTCCTTGGTGAATCAAAAGTTGATTCTAGAATGTACATTTAGATTCAGCTACAACGGCAAATAGGAGAGAGCATCATACTGTTTTATGAATCTGTTATCGTCCTCATCAACAACAATTCATCGCCTTACTCGCCATAGTTTTATGCAATACGCTTCTAGCTGAATTAATAGCAGTGTTATTGCTGTTTGTACTAACAGCAACCAACTGTCAACTAACAATTCTCGGTTGAATAAAGTTAACTTTAGTACAAACTAGATAGCACAAGCAGAACATGGTAAATTTTACCAAACGATGTCTAAGATGGTCACTGAGCTTGCCGTACCACTTGGTGGAAGCAAGCTAGCAAGAGCATCTTTAAAAGTTGTGCGGGCTGCGCCTACGCCACTGGTATTTACAAAGACTACAGTTTAGATGTAACTATCGAAACGAGTGGTCTCTGGGTTCTCAGTGGTACTCAATTGTTGATGAGGGTACGGTAGATTTTTTTATGAGTTATGGTATAAATGCCGTGAATGCCATAGCCACAGTTACAGCAATTTTCAAGAAAGACCCCTGGTGTCTTATTGCACATCCCAACTCAGCAATTAACATTTTTGCCGATATTATCTTTTACTCTGTTAAGCTAAAAGTTTTTCTAACTATAGCAATCCTAAATGAGTTGTGAAAATCGAGAGACTAAGAGGATATAGAGGTTTTATATTATGTTGTTTACAATCCCCAACGTCGGAGAAAACTACCTTTAGAAGGTTATCGCTTTGTAAATGGTGAATATGTATTGCAACCAGGAAATTTTATTTGGTTGATCAGAGATAGGTTTAGCAATTGTTTATGAACGGGGAACCTATCAGGGAATTACGCAGGATTGGTTGTATTGGTATGACAAACAAGGAATCAGTGCTGAACAACGCACTCGAAGACTGGCACAAGAGTTGCGGAGGTTGGGGATAGATCCAGATTCTTTGAGTTGATTTTGTCGGGTGCGATCGCTTTGATGAACTAATAGCTTGTCTTTCAGCAAATGTTATCCAAATTTATTATCTATATTAAACGGTATATCTGTAAAATTTCTATTGCTACAGCGACCTTCGCCTCCAAGCCCTCATTAGCCAACACATCCACAAAAATTACAGATGAGCCTAGATCCTGTGCAACTTTCAACTCTAGTCCTTCACTATATTCATACTTGAACCAAACATCTTTCTCGTAATCGGTTTTTTTGACTTCAGAATAGATTGTATCTAAATCATCTTGCTCTATTTTGCAGCCACAAAACATAGCTAAAATTTCAATTAATGGTTTTAGATTGCTATCAAAAATCCAGTTTGGAGCCATAAAGCTATTTTATTTAAACTATAAGTTAATATAACAAAGGTTCAAATACAATCAAATTAGCCATACCTAAAAATAATTCGCTTTAGAGATACTATTGTAAAATCACCCCTAACGAACACTTACCAAAATATTAGATATCAACTAAGCAATTAAAATTAGTTTATCTTTTTCCTGACCCAAGCACGAAATAATTTAAGCAAAGCAATTTCCCCCATACTTTTACTCTGCTCAATAAATATGCTTATCTCACTCACTGAAACTATAGGAAAAGCAATACTAAACTTACACTCAACATATTGCCCCTCTACCAACTGATAAAACTTTAAATTTTGCCCATCATATCTCCAAAGTTCAGTTACACCCAATGCTGAATAAATCCCCAATTTGTTAACTGAACTGCTGGTAATGTCAATCTCAATTGTTAAGTCAGGCGGCGGATCATTTTCTAAATTTAGCTTTACCTTACCTCTAATAGCAGGTTCGTTCTGGATATAGTAACAAGTATCTGGTTCTATTCCCCGCTTTGCAATTCTTCGTTTCAATGTTGTAGAACCAGCACTGATAATTTCAATTCCTAATTCTTCAGCTAAGACTAAAATAAATCGGTCAAACTGAATTTTAGGATTTTCGTGTTCAAAAAGTGGAGTCATGATTTCTAAAGTGCCACAGTCGTAAGCAAAGCGAGAACCTCTATCTTCACCTGTATCTCTCAGCAAGGCTTCAAAGGTTTCCCAGCTAACGTTGTGTAAGACTGTTCTTTGTTCCGCAGGCGTTGACTTGATAAGCATATTACAATACTTCTTCTGTCAGAATATGAGATAAAATCCCGATAATTTTACCTATGTCATTAATATAATACTCGCTCAAGTCAATTTCAATCACTTGCCCGATGAGCTTCAAAAACTTCCAGTTAGTTCCAGTGGTGACAGTTCCATAAATTGCCTGAATGTTATTATCCTCACGTTCATTAAACAATTTAGCTGCTAACATCTCTGCTACACACTGACCTAATCCTGCATTGATATTTTCTTTTTTAGCTTCTACAATTGTGACAACTGGTGCATTCAGAATTAGTAACTCTGGTGAACGGCTAATAATAAAATCGCAATTTCCATTTAAACCTTGTGCTGAATCAACAGTAAAGTCAATACCAGAAAATAAACTTATTTGATTATTTAAATATTTCCTTACAGCTATTAAAATAGGTGCAATAATCATCTCTGAACGGGATTTTTCGGTATTACTAGCAAGAGCTAAAGGTACATTTTCCCGCAATAGTTCTGCAAGTAATGGTGGACACTCTACTTCAGGTACAGATGGAAATATATCAATCTTATCAGAAATAGTTAAGCCAAAGGTTTTTCTAACTCTGTCTAAAGTAAAGTCACTGTATGACACTTTAGTTGCTCCTGTAAATAATCCAGATAATTAAATTGTGCCAACTATTAGCAAGATATGTTGCTGATATTTGGCACAATCACTATCGGAATATTTTGTAACTTTAAGCAAGTAAACCTGTAAAAAAATCGAGAGTTTCTTTCAGGGCTTTGATGAAAATATCAATTTCCTCACGGGTGTTGTAGAAAGATAGACTTGCTCGTGCGGTTGCAGCAAGACCTAAATAACGGTGTAATGGTTGAGTACAGTGGTGTCCAGAACGGATAGCAACGCCTTCTTGATCTAATAATGTAGATAAGTCGTTGGCGTGAACTTCTCCGGCTGTGAACGACGCAAGAGCGGCTCTCCCTTCCCCTTTAGCATTTGGTTTGGGGCCGTAAATTTTAATTTGGGGAATTTGTTCTAATTGTTGAAACAAATAAGCTGTTAATTCTGCTTCGTAGGCGTGGATTTTATCCATACCGATACTGCTAAGATAATCGATTGCAGCCCCAAGTGCGATCGCTTCTCCAATTGCAGGCGTACCAGCTTCAAATTTATGCGGTAATTCTGCATAAGTAGAATGGTCTAAATACACCTCTGCAATCATCTCGCCACCGCCAAAAAATGGTGGCATTGATTCTAACAATTCCAACTTGCCATACAGAAATCCTATCCCAGTTGGAGCGCACATTTTATGACCAGAAGCTACCAACCAATCACAATCTATTTGTTGCACATCAATAGGGTAGTGGGGAACACTTTGGCAAGCATCAACTAAGAATTTAGCACCGTATTGGTGAGCGATCGCAGCAATTTCTTCCACTGGATTAATGCAACCCAAAGTATTAGAAATATGCACCACCGACACCAACTTAGTTTTTTCAGAAATCAGTTTTTTAAACTGTGACAAATCAAAAGTCTCTTCTGGTGTTAATTCTACAAATTTCAGTACTGCACCCGTTTTTTGTGCCACCAATTGCCAAGGCACAATATTACTGTGGTGTTCCATCACCGACAGAATAATTTCATCCCCAGGCTGCAAATTATTCATTCCCCAGCTATAAGCGACTAGGTTAATCGCCTCACTTGCGTTGCGGGTGTAGACGATTTCCTGACGGGATGCAGCATTGATGAATTTGGCAACTTTATCTCGCGCACCTTCATAAGCATCAGTAGCTTTAGCGCTCAGGGAATGGGCACCTCGATGCACGTTAGCATTATATTGCTCGTAATAATCACGTAGGGTATTTAATACCAACAAAGGCTTTTGTGATGTCGCAGCATTATCGAGGTAAACCAGGGGTTTCTCGTTGACTTCCTGATGCAATATCGGGAAATCAGCGCGAACTTTATCAGCAAGGGTTTTGGTAGGAGTAAAAGTCATTGGTAGATTAGTTATTAGTCATTAGTCATTAGTCATTAGTCATTAGTTAGAGACTTGAGACTATTGACTGTGTTTAGTAATATTTCCCTGAGAGAGGGAACGGGTATTTGGTTGATGATTTCGGCGGCGAAGGCGTTAATTAACAACTTCCGAGCATCGTTTTCATCGATTCCCCGACTTTGCAGATAGAATATTTCGTCATCTTCCAATTGGCTAACGGTAGCACCGTGAGCGCATTTGACATTATCGGCAGTAATTTCTAATTGGGGTTTGGTATCAACTCTGGCTTTCGATGATAGTAGTAAATTGCGATTCAACTGGGCTGCATTTGTTAACTGCGCTGGTTTGGGTACAAAAACTTTACCATTGAACACCGCATGAGCGCGATCGCCTACAATACATTTATGCAATTGGTCACTTGTACCGTGGGGATAGTTGAGTGCGATCGCACTGTGAGTATCCGCTAACTGCTTACCAGAAATTATCGTCAAACCATTGAGAGTAGTTTGTGTCTGCTCACCAGTTTGCAAAATTTCTAAATTGTGCCGTGACAACTTCGCACCTAAAGTTATGGCATGACAAGTATATCGGCTATGACGAGCTTGTGCGATCGCAGTTTTCCCAATATGAAAAGCCTCTGCACCTTCTTGCTCAACCCTTGTATGACTCACTTGGGCATTGTCACCCACCCAAACTTCCGTAACCGCATTGGTGAAATATACTCCCCCCTCTTGTGGGGTAGGCATCTTGCCTACCCCATACTCTTCAACCAACGTCACCTGCGAACCACTTTCCGCCACCACTAGACAATGTGGCTGCGAAATCGTCGCCGTCTCCCCCGCAACTGAAATAAACACCAAATGAATTGGCGTTTCAACTACCACATTCTTCTTCACCCACACCACAGCTGCATCAGTTATTCCAGCCGTATTGAGAGCAGTAAAAATTTCTTGCGCTCCCTCAGCTTGAGCTAAATACTGCTGTACACCCTCCTGCTCAACCGCAGACAAACCAGCCAAATTACTCACTACAATCCCAGATGGTAAATCTGAAACTGCGGATAACTCCGGCGCAAAAACGCCATTCACAAATACCAAACGACTATTAGCCGCCTCTGGCAAAATATCAAATTGCAAAGACGCAAAATTTCCCGCCTCTAGATTAAATTGCACCTTTCGCAAAGACGACAAATCAGTAAACCGCCATTCTTCCTCGCGGGTAGTCGGGATAGTCGAGTGACGTACCCAATTTGCAGCACTTTGGCGTAATTCCTGCAACCAACCTTCTGTTTTAGTTGCCGTTACTTGATTTAACAACCCAGTCAGATAATCATCTCTATCTAACATCGATGTCAAACTAACTACATTGGAATTAGGAATAGGACTAGGAGATACTTGAATACTCATTACACACCCACCTCAGCAGCTGCAAATTCTTCCAGCACCCAGTCATAACCGCGAGACTCTAATTCCAACGCCAGTTCCTTACCACCACTCGTAATAATCTGCCCCTGCGACATCACATGGACAAAATCAGGCACAATATAATCAAGTAATCGCTGATAGTGAGTAATTAAAATTGTCGAATTGTCTGGACTTGCCAGTTGATTTACCCCATTCGCCACAATTCTGAGCGCGTCAATATCCAAACCCGAATCAGTTTCATCCAAAATTCCTAACTTTGGTTCCAGCAGCGCCATTTGCAGAATTTCGTTCCGCTTCTTCTCACCACCAGAAAACCCTTCATTCAAACTCCGACTGAGAAAACTGGCATTCATCTTCACCACATCCAGCTTTTCCTCAATCAAATCGTCAAAATCAAAAGCGTCTATTTCCTCTAAACCTTGCGCCTTCCGACGGGAATTGTACGCCACCCGCAAGAAATCCAAATTGCTCACACCCGGAATTTCTAACGGATACTGAAACGCCAAAAATACACCACTTCTGGCGCGTTCCTCCGGCTCCAACTCCAACAAATTTTGCCCCTGGAAAATCACTTCACCGCCAGTCACCTCATACGCCGGATGCCCAGCCAACACCTTAGAAAAGGTACTCTTACCAGAACCATTCGGCCCCATGATCGCATGAATTTCACCCGATCGCACCTCCAGATTCACACCCTTAAGAATCGGTGTCCCATCAACATTAGCCGTCAGATTCCGTACTGACAGCACAACTTCACTATTTTCAATAATCATTTTCTCTCCCTTCTCTCTTCGTGGTAGCCTGCGGCAAGCCGCTTTGCGTCTACGTCATTCTTCCAAAAGATAAACACAGAGACATCGGCGTTCTGTGTTTATCCTTGCTTCCATTTATCCAACACTGCCTTCCAACTTCAAACTCAACAACTTATCAGCTTCCACAGCAAACTCCATCGGTAGCTGATTAAAAACATCCTTACAGAAGCCGCTAACCATCATCGAAATCGCATCTTCTGCTGAAATGCCCCGTTGAGCAAAGTAAAATAATTGATCTTCCCCAATCTTAGAAGTAGAAGCTTCATGCTCCACCTTACCAGTATTATTTTGCACCTGGATATAAGGGAAAGTATTGGCATGAGCATTATCCCCAATCAGCATCGAGTCGCACTGGGAATAATTTCTCGCGCCTTTAGCCGTCGGATTAACTTTCACTAAACCCCGATAGCTATTACTAGAATTACCTGCGGAGATTCCTTTAGAAATAATTGTACTGCGGGTATTTTTACCTACGTGAATCATCTTTGTACCCGTATCAGCTTGCTGCATATTATTTGTCAGCGCCACCGAGTAAAACTCACCCACAGAGTTATCACCCACCAAAACACAGCTAGGATATTTCCAAGTAATTGCCGAACCTGTTTCTACTTGAGTCCAGGAAATCTTGGAATTAACGCCCTGACACAAACCGCGTTTGGTGACAAAGTTGTAAATACCGCCTTTACCGTTAGCATCGCCAGCGTACCAATTTTGCACGGTGGAATATTTAATTTCCGCGTTATCCAGAGCAACGAGTTCCACAACGGCGGCGTGTAACTGGTTGCTGTCATACATTGGTGCGGTGCAACCTTCAAGGTAAGAAACATAACTACCTTCTTCGGCGACAATCAAAGTCCGCTCAAATTGTCCCGTGTCACCAGAGTTGATGCGGAAGTAGGTAGACAGTTCCATCGGACATTTTACGCCTTTAGGAATATAGACAAAAGAACCATCGCTAAATACGGCGGCATTCAAAGCGGCAAAGTAGTTGTCAGCTACAGGAACAACGCTACCCAAGTATTTTTGGATCAATTCTGGGTGTTCTTGCAACGCTTCCGAAATCGAGCAAAAAATAACGCCATCTTCCGCTAGCTTTTCTTTAAATGTAGTGGCAACAGAAACGCTATCGAAAATTGCATCAACGGCGACATTTGCCAGCCGTTTCTGTTCAGATAGGGAAATGCCTAACTTCTCGAAAGTTTCTAAAAGAGTTGGATCGACTTCATCCAAACTGTTGAGCTTTTCTTTCTTGCGTTTCGGCGCTGAGTAATAAATAATATCCTGATAATTTATTGGCGGATACTTGACATTCGGCCAAGTTGGTTCCGTCATTTTTTGCCACTGGCGATAAGCTCTGAGGCGAAAGTCCAGCATGAACTGCGGCTCGTTCTTCTTAGAGGAGATCAAGCGGATAACGTCCTCGTCTAGTCCACGCGGAATAGTGTCGGCCTCAATATCGGTGACAAAGCCGTACTTGTAGGGTTGGTTGACTAAGGTTTTGACAGTGGCACTCATCAGTAATAATCTCTCGTGTTCGGAACTTGAATCTCTCTATAAGGATGGGAGACGGGTTTCTTTAGCCGATTCCCATCTACCGTTACGGAATGGTTACACGGCTGCTAGAATAGTGGTGGAGAGTAAAACAACAGCTATGTTGTTTAATCTATCTTCATTTTACGCTAAATTAACAACAACAATGTTGTCAAAGTCAAACAATTTTGGATTTTAGATTTGCAATTTGGGATTGAAAGAGACCACAAAGGTGCTTGGCTCAAGGATTTTAGATTGACGATCGCGTAGCGGGCTATATACCAGAAAACTTTTTTAATCCAAAATCCAAGTTGCGCTGTAAGCGCACCAAAGGTGCGACTCAAAATCCAAAATCGGCACGGTCAAATTTTCAAAGAAATTAATTTTTGGGGCGTTCGCTGAACGTCTCGCACCACATGAAGATGGCGACTACCCACCAGTCCTCAACCAAGCAAGATATCCTAGAGTATCTGCACAAACACGAAAAAGCAACGGCTTTGGAGCTAGCTGAAGTTTTAGACGTTACCCCTCAAGCTATTCGTCGCCATCTCAAAGATTTGGAGACGGAGGAGCTAGTTTTGTATTCAACATCAGTGCAGGCGGCGGGGATGGGGCGTCCGCAGCATCTTTATCAACTGAGTCGTCAGGGACGCGATCGCTTGCACCGCACAATGAGCGATCGCTTTGGTGATGGCCACGGAAATTTTGCGGTTTCGCTGCTAGACACCTTAGCCGAAACGGTAGGACACGACCAATTTAAATCGATTTTAGAGAAACAGTGGCAGCGTAAAGCCAAAGAATACCGCGATCGCGTCGGTAATGGTTCGCTGCGAGAACGGGTAGCCAACTTAGTCGAGTTGAGAAAAGCGGAAGGCTTCATGGCGGAGTATCACCCTGTTGATGTGAGTGACTCCTTTGAGTGCGATCGCTTTATCTTAATGGAGCATAACTGCGCTATTTCTAACGTTGCCGAATCTTTTCCTAGTATCTGCGGCCACGAATTAGAAATGTTTGCTGCCGTATTACCAGATTGTATCGTAGAACGCACCCACTGGATTATTGATGGTCAACATCGTTGTGGCTATTTAGTACAAATTCGTCATTAGTCATTAGTCATTAGTCCTTTGTCATTTGTCACTTGTACTGAGCGAAGTCGAAGTATTTGTCATTTTTTTAATAACTAATACCCAACTAATTTTGAGATAGCATTTCATTTTTTCATTTATGGATGTATCACCACAGCAACCATCAACACAATTTTTAACCCTGGAAGAATCAGCAAAAGTAGATGCGGCGTTGTTGTCTTCCCCAGAAAAGTTTTTAACAAGATTGACAATTTCATCACTGAAGCTTTTGAAGCATATTGCCCAAGAGTACGGTGTTGCTATTGAAGATTTGACAGCGCAGCAAGTAATTGCCTGGTTTGAAAAAGATGGTAAAATTCGTCGCGAGCAGGGAATTGAAGGTTCATATCTGAAATGGTAATCTGCCATAGTAAAATTTTTGTTGCATTTACTTAGAAAAAATAACCATAAAAATATCGCGCTTCTAAAAAACATTTATTTCTGTTTTTTAAAAGCGCGATATTCACGATTTATTGACCTGATTAAATTAGCTATCAAATATTCGATATTCATGACTCTTTGGAAAGAAACATTCGATACTGATACTTAACTTCGAATATAGAACTAAAGGTATCAATAAAAAGTAATTTGACAATATAAGAATTAATCGGGCACTAGAAAAGCCAACTTGAAATAATAAACAAAAAACACCTTGAAAAAGGTGCTTTTGTTGAAAAATAAATAACATTTGAATTTTCAAATAATTATTTAAGCATTGTAAGTGTTAGTCCGAGGACTACGAGCGCCAGTTACAGCTCCAATCATTGAGGCTATTAAACCCAACAAAGAACCAAACACAAACCACCACAATCCCGAACGTAAATTAGCTGCTGCATCACGAGCTTGTTGGGCAGTTACGTTTGCTTGTGGTACATTAACACCACCTTGCTGTTGTACCTGGTTTATGACTTCCCCAGCGTTAGAAGCAGCAACACCAAAAGCACCAGATACTCCACTTGCTAATAGCCATGAGCTAACTGCCAAAGTCGTTGCCCAAAGAATTGCGCCGTTGAGAAGAGCTGTATTGCGGTTCATCGGCCCACAAGCACGGGTTGTAACCCAACCACCAGTAAACAGGGAAATTAGTAGAGCGATAGTTGACCAAAGCCCGGCATTACCCGCAGCGTTAGGAGCAATTGTTCTAGGCGCACCTGAACTTTCAACTGCACCTGCCGCAAACGCACCAATTATCGCACTTAAAATTAATTGTGTAGCCAAAGAAACCAACAAACCAGCAATAATTGGCCCCCAGCGAACACGGTCGTGATATTCAGCTACTCGACCTGCTACCACAGGATCAGTAGATATAACGTCATTTCCTGTCCGATTTACGTATGACATCGCTTATTTTCTCCAGTGCTGTTTCAGCAAAGTTTCTGCTCGGGTATATTCATCTTTATGCTTCAAATTAAATAACTAAATGTTCTGTTTTAATCTCTATCGATAGAAAGATTTAATACGTCTATCTTTAGCCAGAAAAAAACAAACTTTGTTTAACAATTTTTAATATAATTTAGTGTTTATTTATGTAGTTTTCCTAAAATTTCCATCTAAAAACTCTTAACTTAAGATATAACTATTAGCTAGCTATCAGAAACCAGCTTTAAAGATGTATACCATTAGCCTTAATCTAATTAAAGCTGTGTAATGAATGTCAAAAGTAAAAATCATCAAAAACTAACGCATCCTCACAGCAGTGCCTGTGGCAGTAATCAGCAAAAGCACTCCTGACTGGTCAATATTTATTGTGCCAGTATCAATTTCAATCCCAATTACAGCATTTGCTCCCAAACGTTGTGCGCGTTGTTCTAATTCTTCTAGTGCCTTGCGTTGACCCTGCTCAAACAGACGCTCATAGCTACCAGTGCGTCCACCGATAATATCTCGAATCCCAGCCAAAAAATCTCGTAAGAAATTGCTGCCGTAGACGACTTCTGCTGTCACAATGCCTAAATATGATTCAATCACGGCTCCTTGAATGACATCAGTAGTAGTTATAATCATAAATTAACCTCCTATATAGGATATATCTTAATATTTATTATTAAAGTATTTTGGTAAACACTTGAATAATTGTAACTATTATTACAGAATACAGGTTTGACAAACATCCTCTCATACAATATTAGATTGCACTTTGGGGTTAGTCTTGTCTTAAACAGATTAATGCAACATTTTACAGTTTAAATTTATCTTATCTTTGAATGACCAAAAAAGGATGTAAATGCCTGGATGATAACTTCTCAAAGGGTAGTATCAAAAATTAAAAATGTCAGAAAATTGGATACAGAGTCAGCAAACTCTGAGATGAAATAAAAATAGGAATAAATGTCAAAACCTATAAGCTTGCTGTATCAGAATCTAGGATTAAGTCAGATTCCTGTTGAGTTTTTTTAGGTAACACGTAGAACTACTGATTAAAAAATGTGTAGTTTTGCTATATTACTGGTTTATATGTAGGGTATCTTCACCTGCCTTGGCTCGTTGACACTTCATCCTTCAGTAAAAACTCTGTTATGTAGTGCTAAATGTAAAATAAAAGAAAATGAACTATTAACATCTGAATCAATACGAAGAAATACAGTTTTCAAAAGTCCATATTTTTGTTTTAATGTACAAGAAAAAAGTCCTCTAAAATTTCAGGAAATTTACTGTGTACAAGCCAACATCATTCGTGTTTAGTGTGGTGTTACTAGGATGTTTTACTTTCACCGTACCTTCAGTAGCTCAGGCTCAGGTATTAGTGGCGCAAGCTAAAAACCCAGAGTTAAAGCAATTACTGGAGGAAGGACGGAGGTTAGTGAATGCTGGAGATTATGGTGGTGCGATCGCTGTTTATCAGCAAGCAGCTAGTTTAGATCCGAAGAATGCTAAAATCCATTCAGGTATTGGGTATTTATACGCTCAACAGGGAAATTACCAGGCAGCATTAGCAGCTTATCGTAAAGCGATCGGAATCAACCCTAATAATAGTGATTTTTACTACGCTGTGGGTTACATCAAAGCCAATTTGGGCGACACGCGTGGGGCAAAGGAAGGTTATCGTCGTGCAATACAGCTAAACCGTAACAACGTCAACGCCTATTTAGGATTGGCTGTAACCCAATCGCGTATGGGAGACTATAATGCTGCTACCTGGGCATACCAACAAGCAATCGACTTGGATAAAAACAACGCCCAGACTTATGAGTTGATGGGTTCGATGTATAAACAGCGACGCCAAGCCAAACAAGCAAACAGCTTGCTTCAAAAAGCCCGTGACTTGTACAAACGACGCAATGACTCAGATGGCGTAGAAAGGGTAGAAGCCATGCTGCGGCAGTTAGGAGGATGAGGTTAATCTAACTGGCGTCCCGTTAATTCCACAAAAATATCTTCCAGATTAGAGGGACGCACCATCATTCCGGTTTTATCGGGCTGTTCATTCAAATAGATATTTGCTGCTTCCAAGGATGGGAAAAACAGATATTCCCAATTACGAGCGCTATCATTTCCCACATTAGACACACCTAATTGTTTCATCACCAAACCTTCACCGTGAGCAGAACGCAGCTGTTGTAAAGTTCCCAAAGAAATCAGCTTACCGCTATCCATAATACCGATGCGTCCTGGCTTGGTAGAACCAAACGCATCGCATAAAAATTCGACCTCATCCATATAATGGGTCGTCAGTAGCATCGTCATCCCTTGTTTATTTAAATCTCGAATAATTTCCCAGAGGCGTCGCCTAGTCTGGGGGTCTAGTCCTACCGTTGGTTCATCTAAAAACAAAATTTGCGGTTGATGCAATAAAGCTCTCGCAATTTGCAACCGTCGTTTCATACCCCCAGACAGGGTTTTTACCAAATCATCACGTTTTTCTGCTAGCTCAACATACTCTAGCCATTGATTAATCAATTTTTGTCGCTGCGGGTTACTAATGTGATGTAGTCTCCCGTGCAATTCCATATTTTCCCAGACGGTTAAATCGTTATCTACACTGACTTGTTGCAAGACAACGCCAATACTCTGTTTTGCCAACGTTGCTTGGCGCATCACATCATATCCACCTACTTCTATACGTCCTTGGGACGGTTTCGTGAGTGTAGTCAGCATCCGAATTGTGGTTGATTTACCCGCACCGTTCGGGCCAAGTAGAGCAAATATCTCTCCCGCTTCAATTTGGAATGACAGGTCATTGACTACAGGTACATTGTTGTAAAACTTGTAGACATTTTCTAGAAAGACAGCAGTCACGTCGCTTCGCTCCGAATTCAAAATTAAAAATTAAAAATTAAAAATTAACAAACTCATAAATAAATTTAGTTGCTCTGTATCCTTTTCTGTTCGGTCATGGATAAATTTGCTCACAGAAATTCTTAAATCAACACTACCATTCTGGTTGCATCAAACTAAATATATTTTATTAACCCTTAGATAACTCAATCTTTACTTGTTGACATAACAACGTGTGGTAAACACTTATCCTGTAATCCTTTAGTTTAAGGTTGCTGTTATTTAATATGGAATCTCATCACCCATTGAAGCTAAATCGGCGTCAGTTTTTGCTACGTTCAGCTATCACTGCTGGCGGGATTATTTCGACAAATTTTGTCGCTAAATCACCAGTTTTTGGCGAAGCACCTGCAATTATCACCTCTGATAAAATGCGTCCTGGCATACCTTATGGTGTAGCTAGCGGAGATATATCTAACGATAGCATCGTGATTTGGAGTCGGAGCGATCGCCCTGCCAAAATGATCGTAGAATATTCTACGAGTGAGTCTTTTCGCAATGTGCAGCGAGTTGTGGGGCCTAATGCCTTAAAAGATAGCGACTTTACAGCCCGACTTTATCTGAAGAATCTACCAGCAGACCAAAAATTATTTTATCGGGTGATTTTCCAAGATTTAGATTATCAAAGGACTTGCAGCGCTCCTTTTTATGGTACTTTCCGAACTCCCCCCAAATCTGGGCGAGATATATTCTTTGTTTGGGGTGGCGATACTGCTGGTCAGGGATGGGGTATTAATCCTGATTTTGGTGGGATGAAAATTTACGAAACTATGCGCCAACTTCATCCCGATTTTTTCATCCATTCGGGCGATAATATTTATGCTGATGGCCCCATCCAATCAGAAGTAACTCTAGACGACGGCACTATTTGGAAAAACATCACTACACCAGAAAAATCCAAAGTAGCAGAAACTCTCACAGAATATCGTGGTAACTATATCTACAATTTGCTGGATAAAAATATCAAGCGTTTCAATGCTGAAGTTCCAATATTGGCACAGTGGGACGACCACGAAACCAGAAACAATTGGTATCCTGGGCAAATTATCCTCAACGATGACCGTTATACAGTTAAGGATGTTAACTTACTAGCCGAAAGGGCAAGACAAGCATTTTTAGAATATCTGCCTATTGGATATGAAAGCAATAATCCAGAGAAAGCGAAAATTTATCGCTCTTTCAACTATGGGCCATTATTAGACATTTTCATGCTGGATGAGCGCACCTACCGGGGGCCAAATTCCCCCAATAATCAGCCATTACCAAGTAAAAAAACAGACTTTTTGAGCAAAACCCAAGTGCAATGGTTGAAAAGGCAATTGCTGTCATCAAAAGCAACATGGAAAGTGATTGCTAGTGATATGCCTTTAGGACTGATAGTTAAAGACGGTAGCACTGATTTTGAAGCTTGGGCTAATGGAAATGGCCCAGCTTTAGGAAGAGAATTAGAACTTGCCGATTTACTACGATTTATCAAAAACAAGAATATCCAGAATGTTGTTTGGTTAACTGCTGATGTACATTATGCAGCAGCCCACTATTACAACCCCGCTAAAGCACAGTTTACCGACTTTAAGCCTTTTTGGGAGTTCGTTGCTGGGCCGCTTAACTCTGGCACATTTGGGCCAAACGAATTAGAAAATACTTTTGGGCCACAACTAGTATTTCAAAGCCTTCCTCCAGGTACAAAAGCAAATCGACCACCAAGTGAAGGTTTGCAATTCTTTGGAGGAGTTAAAATTGATGGAAATACAAAAGTGATGACGGTAACATTGCGTAACTTGGTAGGGAAGACTATTTACAGTGTAGATTTACCGCCAGAAAAATAAATCGCCAAAACCACAATGAGATGTAGCCAGTGAGATAGAGTAATTACGCAATTTTTTACTTTGTCTGCTGGCTTTGCTGTTTTTTGGGTGGGATGTTGAAGGATAAAAAATTGTGCGATGCCTGCGGCGGACTTTGCCTACGCTACTGTTAGGAGCTAAATTTAGATAGGTACTGGATTGTCTAATTATTATGCTTGCAAGCTACATTGACCAAGCAATGGAACTAGCGCTTTATGAGATCATTGAAGACGATCAAACTTATTGGGGTGAAATTCCAAGCTTACAAGGAGTCTGGGCAAATCATCAAACTCTAGAAGGATGTAGGCGGGAGTTAAGAGAAGCTTTAAGTGACTGGCTGGCGCTACGGTTACATTTGAGGTTAACGATTCCTGTAATCGGTGGTATCAACCTTAGCGAATCGAAGGTTGAAATTTAAATGCAAAGGAACGCAGAATTTTGCTATTAAGTTTGTCAAAATAGTAAAAACCAAATTTTAGTTTTAGCATTTTTGGAGATGATCATGCTTAAGCAACTCATTCTGGAAAACTGGAAAAGTTTTCGTTATGCCGAGCTTCCACTTGACCCATTGACCGTTCTAATTGGTACAAATGCAAGTGGTAAATCTAATGTAGCTGAAGCGTTAGAGTTACTCAAAAGAATCGTCAGAGGTGAGGATATTGAAGCAGCTTTAGAAGGAAATAAAACTCTTTCCTCCATTCGAGGCGGTGTTGAATGGGCTGCTTTTAAACCAGAAACTCAATTTATATTAAAACTACTAGTTCAAGGGGAAGATGATAAAACAGATTATTTTTATAGTATTACAGTACAGACTAAACCAGATGTTCATATTGTCCAAGAATCTCTTGAGATACAAAAAATATCATTAGACTTCCAGAGTAATAATGAAATATTAATCAATAATAATTTATTAACTAATAAATCATATTTGTCAGAAGTTAACCAATTATTTGCACAAGAGCAAAGTAAACATGATAAATTGAAGCAGGCAATTAATAAGTTAAATAATGGCAATCAAGAGTTATTGCAAAAATTTAATGCATTAAAAGAGAATCTAACAAACAATGAGATAAAAGCTGAAGTAATTCTTGAAAACATAGAAATTATTAATAATCAAACGAATAAAATGATTGAAATAATCTATGAAAATGATAATAAGTTTGATTTGCTTAGTAATTATCTTAAGGTAATAAATATTATAATTAATAAAGTTATTAGTATTTTTATCTTAAATCCTGTTCCTTCTATGATGCGCGATTATTCACGCTTATCTGACGTTTTAGAAAGCGATGCTTCTAATATTGCCGGTGTAATAGCAGCATTGAATAGGGAACAAAAATCCGAAGTCGAATCAACTCTATCAGCCTACATCAAAGATTTCCCTGAAGGGGATATTAAAACAGTATTTGCAGAACCAGTCGGTAGACTAAAAACTGATGCAATGCTCTACTGTGAAGAAGAATGGAAACCTGGAGAGATGACACTAATAGATGCTAAAACTATGTCAGATGGAACTCTCCGTTTTATCGCAATTCTTACAGCATTGCTTACTCGACCCGAAGGTAGTCAATTGGTAATTGAAGAAATAGATAATGGGCTTCATCCATCACGTGCAGAATTACTTGTAAGAATACTGCGAGAAATTGGCAGTAAAAGAAAAATTGATATTTTACTTACTACCCATAACCCAGCTTTACTTGATGCTTTAGGCCCAGAGATAGTTCCTTTTGTGGTTGTCGCACACCGCGATTCTGAAACTGGAGAAAGCAAGCTTACACTTTTAGAAGATATTGAGAATTTTTCTAAGTTATTTGCATCATATTCTTTGGGTGATATGACAACTAAGGGTGCAATTGAAAGAAGCCTTTCTCATAATGAATAGTTACTAATATGAGAAAGGTGCTACTAATCGATACATCGCTTTTATGCGTTTGGTTACAAGTTCCAGGTAGAGAAACTGCTGGTAATAATGATTGGAATTATCAGCGTGTAAATCATAAAATTGAGGCAGAAATTGCTAAATCAACAACGCTGGTACTTCCCTTAGCTGCTGTTATAGAAACAGGTAATCACATTGCACAGGCTAAAACAGCAAATTCAGAAAGTAAACGTATTGCAGCTCAAAAATTTGCCGAAATTATGACTTATGCAGCTGATGAAACTACACCTTGGGCTAAGTTCCGTGAGCAAATTGTTCTTTGGGAAGAGGAAGAATTAAAAAACTTAGCCGCTAAATTCCCCAATCAAGCTGTAGAAAAGACTTCTATGGGTGATGCTAGTATTGTCATTTTGGGTTGGTACTATCACCAAAAAGGTTTTCATGTAGAGTTTTTGACTGATGATGACAAGCTAAAATCTCAGGAACCACCTCCACCACAGCCACCTACACGCCGAAGCAGCCGAACAAAAGGGTAAAATATCCTTGAGCGATTGGTATTTACCCAAAATAGAGATTTTTTAACTAACTTTTCAGGAATTAAGTTCGACAGGAATTGTAATAATAAACTCTGTTCCTTCTTTTATGGTAGATATACATTGCAGTTGACCACAATGTTTTTCTACAATAATTTGATAGCTGATAGATAGCCCCAATCCAGTGCCTTTACCGACGGGTTTTGTGGTGAAAAAGGGGTCGAATAATCGCTTTTGTATATCCTTGGGAATTCCACTACCATTATCGGCAATGCGAATAACTACTTGCTGATTGTCTGTGACTTCAGTACGAATACGAATTACAGGTGATTTTAGATTTGAATAAGCTGACTCAACACTCGCGAAGATCGCATCGATCGCATTTGCTAAAATATTCATAAATACTTGATTGATTAACCCAGCATAGCATTCTACCAGAGGGAGATTTCCATATTTTTTATCAATAGTAATTATCTGACCTGTTTGTTGATTTACAAGACGGTTTTGTAATATTATTAGAGTGCTATCAATACCTTCATGAATATCAACTATTTTTTTATCAGATTCATCGAGTCGAGAGAAATTGCGTAATGAAAGAACTATCTCTTGGATACGCTCAGTACCAAACTTCATAGAATCGAGAAGCTTGAGAAAATCAGCAGTTAAAAATTCTAGTTCCATTTCTGCGATCGCAGCTTCAATTTCTGCTACTGGTGCAGGATAATGGTGTTGGTATAGGCTAATTAATTGTAGTAAATCTTGAGTATAGTTGAGTGCATAAACAAGGTTGCCAGCAATAAAGTTCACAGGGTTATTGATTTCGTGTGCAATGCCAGCAACAAGTTGTCCTAAAGCAGCCATTTTTTCATTTTGAATTAATCGCGCATAGTTATTCTTAAGGGTACGAAAACCTACTTTAGCAATTCTAGATTGTTCTTCTACTTTCTCTAGTTGAGCTAATGTTAAAATATGAATTTGGGAATAAGCTAAAAGTAAATGATGGAAATCGAGTAGCTTATAACTACCCAACTGAGTTTCTATTAAAATCGGCTCATATACAAATTGAGGTTCTCGCTGCAAAGCTAGCTTATTTGCTTCTACAATGAGCGTATTCTCAGAAATTATACACACATCTGGCTGAATAAAGTTAATCAGATTGATCGCAGGTCGTTTAGAAAATAGTGGAAAACTATAAGGACGACTCATGTGTTCAAAAAATCTTTGTCGAGAAATCATCCCCAGATAGTCATGATTTTTCACCAGGATAATTCCTGGTAGTAAAGGCTCTTGCTTAAAGAGTGTATTCAAATCATTTGCTGGACTATCTGCTTCTACGTAAACAGACCAAAGTGGTAATTCTTGCAAAGTGGATTCTAATTGCAAGTTCAAATTATTAGCATTTGTCATGCTATGTATTGCCAACATAGTTTAAATCCTTAACCTTGAGTTAACATTTCTGATAACACCCCGAATCAGCATTGCGATAATTGCAAAGTTAATTAAACTTATATTTCCCTGATTACTGCTGAAAATTACAGTTATGCTGCAAAACTGCTAATGTTAGTGCATCCGGTTCTTTTCTATGCTGGAAAATTGATACTAATTAGAATCCCTTCTTACCTATTCGCTAACCTTGTAATGTTATAATTATTTATTTATTTAAAATATTTCAAATTATTTTGGGATATGCTCTTACCAATAGACCTCTTGCAAAAGTTCTTTTTGCACAATGAGTGGGAAAAGGGAAAAGGTTAAAGGTTAAATAACAAACCTTTCCCCTTCCCCTTTTCCCGACTTCTGCAAGAAGTCTAATGGTTAATAAAAAACTTCAACCGCAATTAGAAGCAACATTAAAACTGCATCAATGGCAGTCAGCGAAATTGCTCGTAGAGTGAAAGAGAAAGTAATTAAAAAAAGTTTTGGAAATTTGATTATGTCTTAAAGGTTGTTTTAAAAGTTCTTTGGTCGGTAGCAAAACGTTTTAGATCCCCCTAAATCCCCCTTAAAAAGGGGGACTTTGATTCCGGTTCCCCCCTTTTTAAGCTATCCATTATAAACATCTTTCTTAACATTTCGAGAGTATTAACTCACGTCTCTAGAACCCTGATTCGTTCGTTTTTAATTCTCAATAAAAACACTATTTTAGCGAGAAGAATAAATGATGATTTATCAAGTAGGCTTAAAGCTTCAGTCCTTAAGATGCTTATATAGTAAGGGTTTTAATATTGTAAAGAAAGATGTGGGTAACGCATAGCTTTTTAAGGGGGGTTAGGGGGGATCTAAAAGTGCCTAAAATCACAGCGAAAAACTTTTCAAACATACTCTTAGACTGCTACTCACGGTTGCAGGCTACTGTTTAGAGAAGCAAAGTATTTTCTTGTATAATCAACAATTAATGACTCCCCTTGATGGGGAGTGATTTGATATCAGTTAGCTAGCTAAGATGAAATTGGTACGTTTTTAAATGCGGCTGTATCTGGCACAAAAATGTCCAAATTATTGATACCATCGGGAACTCTTAGCCAGATATAAGCATCTGCGGAGGCTTGTGGACGTACTTGGAACAAAGAAACGCTTCCTGTTGAGCGATTAAGAGCAACTCCTTTGTAGGTTACGCTAGTCTCAGGATTGCGGGCTGTTGTACTAGCCACCGAGATAATATCGCTACCAACAACTCCGTCTGTGGCAAGGCGACGAATCCGCATTTGCAGATTTACCACATCACGATTTCCAGTTTCTGGGTCTTTAATTCGTTTTGCTGAAAGTAACTCAACTTCTGCCTTTTTGCCAAAAGCAGGCTGCACAAATTGGCCAGGGCTAATTGCTGAAGTTGTAGCACTAGCTGGAGATGGTGATACTGTTGCTTGTGGTGTTGCTTGTGGAGAAGTTGTAGTTGTAGGACTTGGGACTTGAGTGGGAATGGTGTTACTGGCTGTACTAGTAGTATTTAGTGTTTGCCGTAACGTAAAAACTTCATAAGCTACATAGCCACTACATCCCAAAGCCAAAGTAGAGAGTAATACAGCTACACCAGATAAAAATGTACTCACACCATTGCCTCGATTTCGTATTTCTGTATATGCAGGTTGACTTGGGTTTCGATTTTGTAGTCCCATAAATTATGTTTGTGCAATCGCCTATGTATGAAACATGTGAACATCTTCCCTATACTAATTAAGTAACTTTACTGAGCTAATTCTTCTCTCTCCGGAAGGAAATTGTTCGCAAGGTAAAAATATCTGTCTTTGGGATAAGGAAAATTGGTGAAACTTAAGACTTTAAATCAACCACTGGGTATTTTATTAATATTTTTGACTAGCCAGATAGGATTTAGTTCTAGGGTTGCGAAAGCACAAACCCCAGTTGCACCAACAACTAGTACAAAATCAATTTGCTCTAGCCAACTGGGAACAGCGATAGATGCTGTAATCAATCGTCCCTTATTTAGTCGGGGGCGCTGGGGAATTTTGATACAACCTCTGTCAACAGGGTTAACTCTTTACAGTCGAGATGCTCAAAAATATTTTACTCCTGCGTCTAACCTCAAATTGCTGACGACAGCAGCCGCGTTGCAGGAATTGGGCGCTAATTTTCGGATTCGCACCTCTATTTATCAGAATGGCAATGGTATTTTACGTGTTGTCGGTAGGGGAGATCCTAGTTTGAGTGATACTGAACTGCAAAAATTGGCACAGCAGTTAAAACAGAAAAGGATTACCCAAATTCAGCAGTTGAGTGCTGATGATAGTTATATTCAAGGTGATATTGTTAACCCCACCTGGCAATGGGAAGATGTGCAGTCAAGTGATGGCGTACCTGTCAGCAGCTTTATTCTGAATAAAAATATTTTTAGCTTTAAACTTGTACCACAGGCTGTAGGTAAATCTTTGCAAGTGCTGTGGCTCGATCCTGGCGAAGCAAAACAGTGGCGGATAATTAATCAGTCAATAACCGTCCCTCAAAATCAACCGAGCTATGTCAATGTTACCCGCGAATTATCAGGAACAGTATTACGAATTCAAGGACAACTGGCAACGAATTCTGAAGAATCTTTAATAGATTTGCCTGTAGTTGACCCTAATTATTACTTCTTACGACGTTTTCGTAGTGCCTTAGCAACAGAAAAAATTAACTTGGGACAGACATTAGTAGTAAATGGTGGTGTGAATCAACAGGAAATAGCATTTGTAGAGTCGCCACCTTTAGCTGAATTATTAGCAGAAACTAATTTAAATAGTGATAATCTTTATGCTGAAGCATTGCTGAGAGGATTAGCTGTGAAAAAGACCAGACTGAAAAATCAGACTAGTGCTGATGTTGGTTTAGAAGTTGTCAAAGCAAGTTTAACTAAATTGGGGGTCGATCCAACTAATTACATTTTGGTCGATGGTTCAGGTTTATCACGTCGTGACTTAGTGACACCAGAAGCTTTTGTCCAAACTCTGCGGGGAATGGCAAAAACCCCAACTGCATATATATATCGCGCATCTTTACCCGTGGCTGGTAAAAGTGGAACTCTGAAAGGCCGCTTTCAAGGTACACCTGCTGAGGGCATTGTGCAAGCCAAAACAGGTACGTTAACGGGTGTAGTTTCTCTATCTGGATATATAAATGCGCCGAAATATGAGCCGCTAGTTTTTAGTATTATCGTCAATCAGTCAAATCAGTCTGCAACAGTTGTACGGCAGGCAATTGATGAAGTTGTTGTGTTGTTAACACAGTTGCAGCATTGTTAATATTATACTTTTCACTCCTAACTTGTTTCATGCCAGCCAAAATCTTACCACCGCCCTTAAAACCTGGAGACTTATTACGAGTAATTGCCCCTAGTGGTGCTTTGCGAGAATTTGAGGAATTTAAACAGAGTCTAGAAATTTGGCGATCGCGTGGCTACAAACTAGAAATCAGCCCAAAGATAGATGACAAATGGGGTTATCTAGCAGGGACAGATGAAACCCGTCGTCAACAGCTAGCAGCAGCATGGCAAGATCCTGATTGTCGTGGTATTCTCTGTGCCAGAGGTGGTTTTGGCAGCACCCGCATCTTAGAAAATTGGAATTGGCCAACCTCAACGCTTCCCAAGTGGCTCATAGGCTTTTCTGATATCACAGCTTTATTATGGAGCCTTTATACAGCAGGAATTTCCGGCGTTCACGGCCCTGTAATGACAACTTTGGCAGATGAGTCAGATTGGTCAGTTAAGCGATTATTTGATTGGGTAGAAGGTGGTTCTTTTACCCCTCTCAAAGGTTGCGGTTGGGGTGGTGGTGTAGTGAATGGTACTTTGTTACCAGGTAATCTGACGGTGGCTACTCACCTTTTAGGTACACCAATCTTGCCACATCTGGATGGTGTAATTCTGGCGTTGGAGGATGTTACCGAAGCACCTTATCGCATCGATAGGATGCTGACGCAGTGGCGTTTGAGCGGTGCTTTGTCTCAAGTCTGCGGTATTGCGTTGGGCGGTTTTACTCGTTGTGAAGCGCCACCAACTATATCTAGTTTTAGTGTAGAAGAAGTATTGCGCGATCGCTTGGGCGATTTGGGGATTCCCATTGTCTCCGATTTGCCTTTTGGACATGATAATCCCAATGCAGCCTTACCAGTGGGTGTAGAGGTAACTTTAGATGGGGATGCGGGAATATTAGCGATCGCGCATCCACATTAAGTTAAAATCAGATCCGCTTAAGGTTAAACAGTCATAATCCAGTCACAGAATAATCTGCTAAATACTGTGGTAAATGTACTAATACTTAATTTTAGTGTCAATCTATTATGAGTCCAATAAAATTTGATTCAGTTCCAGAAATATCGGTTGTCATCTGTACTTACAATCGCGCCAAATATTTAGATAATGGCATTAATAGTGTGATCTCTCAAACATTTAAAGATTGGGAACTGATTGTAGTTGATGATGGTAGCCAAGACAATACCTTTGAAATTGTCAATTATTATGTTCAAAAATTCTCTAATATCCGATATCTCAAACATCAAAATAAAAAACAAGCTTACGCTAAAAATGCTGGCATTCAGGCATCCTTTGGCAAATATATTACACTTCTCGATAGTGATGATGCTTACAAACCCAATCATCTGGAATCACGATTAGAATACATGAAAAATCATCCAGAAATTGATTTAATTGAAGGGGGATTTGCCAGTGATGAAGAGATTTTTGTGGCAGATTATTTTCAGCCAGGTAAAACAATTAATTTGCGAGAATGTGTTTTAGGCCCGACATTTTTCGGCAAGAGAAAAGTATTTTTTGAGTTAGGAGGCTTTGAAAACATCCACTATGGAGAGGATACAGACTTTTGGCATCGGGCAGAAAAAACTTTTAAAACGCAAAAAATCACTGTCCCAGAAACATATCTTTATACAAGAGCAGAAACCAGTGTTACTAAAAGTGTTTTAGAACAACATTCATAAAACCAGACAATAAGTCAGAAATTGTTGCTTTGCTCCCCTGCTGACTGTATAATTAGTGCTGCATTCACGAATAAATTTGAGTTTGTTTATTTTGCTAAAGGGAGTAAAATTTAACTACAAGTATGCATATTTGTCATATAGTTTTGAATAACATTGGTGGAGCGCCAAAAGTTGCTGATTCGCTAATTTCTTCTCAGGTAAAAGCTGGCTATAAAGTCTCTACTGTAATCCTGACTGATTTAGATCCACACTGGATATTATCTTTTAAATCAGCTTATATAATCATTGTGATGAAAATTGCTGGAACTTTATATTACATTGGCGGGGCAATACATCAAATATGGGTAGCGATACAATTAAATAAGATTGTTACTGAACAGAAACCAGATATTATTATTTGTCATAGTGCATTTCTCACTAAGCTTTTTTATTTATCTAAGTTTATCCCTGGAAGTTTATCTATTCCATATATTAGTTATATTCATAGCGATTATCTTTCAGAATCAAAGATTGAACGCAAAATCAATCCCATCACTGCATTTATCCAAGATTTAAATGTCAGGATTGATAATTGGATACATCTACGTGCTATTAAACAAGCTAGTGGAATAGTTTTTGTTTGCAAGACTCTTCATGAGAAATTTTTAAACCTTGGCTTAAATCATCATCGAATAGCAATATCCTATAATCCAGTAACACCTGATTTAAAAAATCCACCTCTCAATTCTACAGCCGAGTCTTGGTTAAACGACTCTAAGTTAATTACCTTTGTATCTGCTGCTAGATTTCATTATCCAAAAGACCATCAAACTTTAATTAAAGCATTCGCTAAAGCTAGCGAAACTTACTCAAATATCCGACTAGTTTTGCTAGGTGACGGTGATTTAGAAGTAGAGATGCAAGGTTTGGCAAATTCTTTAGGTATTCGTGACATCGTACTTTTTGCAGGATCTGTCCCCAATCCTAAAGCTTACTTTTCACTGTGTCGAGCAGTTATACTTGCTTCCCATTCTGAAGGCTTTGGCATGGTTCTTGTCGAAGCTGTAGCTAATGGGGTAACGTTTATTGCTAGTGATTGTCCAGTTGGACCGCGTGAGATTTCTGAAGTACTCAATTGTGGAACTATAGTACCAGAAAGTGATATTGATGCATTAGCAGAAGCTATAATAGACCATGTAAAAAATCCTCAGCAGAAGATCGATCGCTCTGAGCAAATTGCACAATTTTTTAGTGAAACTAGCTGTGCTAACCAGTTAGAAAGTTTAATTCAGCAAGTTGTTTATTGATAAGTGTAACCAGGAATAATCTGCTAAATGACCTATATATCTAAAAACTTTGTATGAATATTAATTTTATAACTTCCAAAATTAGATATTTTTGGTATTTATTGATAAAAATCGCCGCTCGGCTTTCAATTTTAGGAATTATTCTAAGTTTATCTCTGCTATTTTTAGCTAGTTGTCAGGGAATTAGACAAAAGGAGGACGGGGTAATTCATCTGACACTTTGGCAAGCTATTAATCCACCTTCACATCGAGAGATTTTTGAAAAATTAGTAGATAAATTTAATCAAACTCATCCTGATATTCAAGTGGATTCTATATTCGAGCCAGAACCTAATTTACCGAAAATCTTAACATCAGTTGTTGCTAATGTGCCCCCAGATATCCTGTCATTTCACCCCGAATATACAGGTCAATTTGTGGAATTAGGAGCACTTCGACCTTTAGAAGATTGGTTGGATAAATCGCCCCTCAAGTCAGACATTAGACCTAACTTATTGTCAGAAATGCAGTTAGATGGTCACATTTGGTCAGTGCCAATGCACACCAGTAATATTGGGATTTTTTATCGTCCTAAACTTTTTGAAGCTGCGGGAATAACAGAAATACCCAAAACTTGGGAGGAGTTGAGACAAGTTGCCAAAAAATTAACCGTAGACCGCAATGGGGATGGTCGCCCCGAACAGTATGGGATGTTACTGCCTTTAGGAAAAGGTGGATGGACTGTGGTTAGTTGGTTGCCGTTTTTATATAGTGCTGATGGCGAAATTGTAATCAATAATCGCCCAAATTTAACGAATCCGGGTGCGATCGCGGCCTTACAATTCTGGCAAGACCTGATAAAAGATGGTTCAGTAATGCTTTCTGCCCCAGAGCGAGGTTATGAAGAAGAAGCTTTTCTTACAGGTCGTGTTGCGATGCAGATAACAGGCCCTTGGACTTTAATTATGAAATCTGAGGTCGATCATCAGGTATTACCCATACCAGCAAGTGTCAAAGCTGCTACAGTCACAGGTACTGGAGATTTTTTTGTGATGAAGACCACACCAGTAAGAGAGCAAGCAGCATTCAAATTTTTAGAGTATGTTTTGAGTGAGGAATTCCAAACCGAATGGAGTATAGGGACGGGTTTTTTGCCAGTTACCCTGACATCGGCTCAAAGCAAAGCTTATCAGCAATTTATTAATGAAAAACCAGTATTAAAAGTGTTTTTTGACCAGTTACCTGTGGCACGTTCTCAACCAATAATTGCTGGATATAGTCGTCTTTCTGAGAGTCTTGGTCGAGCTATAGAAGCGACAGTACTAGGAGAGTCTGCTGAAAAAGCCCTCAAGACAGCACAAGAGCGTTTAGATTTGATTTGGGATGACAAATAAATAGAACTAGTAAAGAAAACTATTGTAATTAACTACCAGCATTGGTAAGAATTCCTACAAGCACTCGCACTAATTCTTCCAAACCTTCTGGAACGCGATAAAGTTTGATATCTTGCATGACCCGTTTATCTTGCCGATAAAATATTCCAAATCGCCAATCTTCTCCATTTGTTACAGCACCGTACAAAGTTGGTGTTTGTGAATCTGTCCATTGGTCGAGTGCTATCAATTCAATTGCAAGTTGAGTAAATCCCCGGCTTAAATCAGATTGCTTGGCTTCAACTACTAACAATGAATTGAAGGATGAAATATAGTAATCAAAACTCCCTTTGAGTTGTTCGCTAACATTAATCGGGTACTCAATGTTTAGTTGAGTTTGCGTTTGGTCGCAAATTTCTAACAAAATAGGAGCAATTAAAACTTCACGTTTTGCAGCTTCACTGATAGGATTTACGCGCATGATATTGCGCCGTAAGTAACGCTGTAAAAATTCTAAATAGTCAATTACGCCTGAATATTGTGGTAGTTGTAACGATGCGCGTTCGTAACTACATCCCAGTTCCGCCAAGATATCTGCTGGGGTATATGGTAATTCAAAATACTTACTAAATGTATAACTTTGACCGGGTTGGAGAATGGGCGGGCGAGTCATAAATATTAAGGTGATGAAATATATCGATAAAAGTTAGGAAGAAACTCCAGTTTTGGGATGTAAATTTCTTTTTAACCTACACAAACCAATTGCTGGTATAGCTCCTAAAATCGCTGCTGTCAGTCCTTGTCCACTCCAATATAGTATGGGAGTACGGTAAGTTTCTGGAATCAAATTTTGCACAATAAAAAGCAACCAAACCAAAACAGCGATCCAGAAAAAAGAGATTGAGGGTACAAAATTCCACCACCAAATACCTGCTGTATATCGCCTCAACACCAGCCATTGGCAAATCCCCAGCCAAATTCCAGAAATTATATATGCGATCGCAGACAAAAATCCAAAAATCAAAGTATCTTCGGAAGCTGATGAGGCAATGGTTGAAATGTAGTTAATCCAGGCTGTAGAAACGCCGTTGGCAATCAGCCAACCGACACTAGTAGCAAATAGCCACTGCCAACCCGGTAAATATCGGTAAAGCACAAGAGCTTGATCGGCAGCGAAAATCACGGCAAATACAACGTTACTAAGGCTTCTAACCAAAATGCTCCATGTTTGTGGTTGATTAGCAACGTTAGATGAAAGACTTTGGAGAATAATTTTCTCTAAAGCGATACTGGCAACGCCACCAACAACCCATCCGATGAGGGTCATTAAGGTAAACTGAATAAAGAACCTCTGTCGCTGCGATCGCGGAATCAAATACTTTCCTGGATTAGGCTCGTTATTAGCAGATGCAACATGGTCGGGACTGTTAGAGTCAGTTTGCATAAGAAGTTAAGGGAGTGAGGGAATAGGGAGATCGCGGAGATAGAGGAGCAGGGTGAGAATTAACTAATGCCCTGTTTGCCCAATTCTCAATTAAATATTGATTCTTGTTTTACTCTATTTCTCAATCACCAGTCCCTATTTTCCATTCCCCACTCGCCACTCGCCACTTCCTCAAGGCAAAAATATTATGTCAATAATAACAGTCTATTCTCAATAGAATTTCATTAACCTATTCTTCTTGCTAAAGATTTAGGAGTAGCCCATCGTAGGCATCTCTTTGAGTCTGGGAAACTAAACCAAACAATAAATGATGATTTTTTGTTGGTTCTTAACCTTGGTTGCGATCAAAAGTAATTTAGATGGGCTTGTCCTGCCCACTACAATTGCACAAGAGCCTTCATTTAATCTTTAAAGATATTTTAGTATATACACCGTATCTTTTGCGAGTTATAAAAATCAAAATAGGATTACAAAGCATCAAGAAAAAATTACATCTTTGAGCTTGTTTTACCCAACAATAATCATATATAAAGACCTAATAATCTTTGTGGTTTTCTTCTAATTTGTTGGAGTAATGAAACCAGTTTTTCATAGCTAGGTTTCAAGAAAAGTTCAGTCTTAATTATCTTTGTGTTCTTCAAGGTTTATTAGTAAAATGCTGCAAAAAATCTTTTTGGGTTTACTCGGAATAACTGCTGTAGTCATGAGTGCGAATCCAGCTAGTGCGGTAACTCTGCAAGTCAATAGTGGCCCGTTCTCTAGCTACGCTGATGCCAAAACTGTCACCTTTGACGATGGCACAGCAAACGATCCTAATGGATTTGTTACTTACTCTAATATTACTAGTAACATTGTTCAAGGTAGCGTATCTAGTCAATACGCCTCACCTTATGGAGATAACACCAAATTTCTAACAATTGCTCCAGTAGGTAGTAATGTTGCAGGCGACAGTGGTTTTGTCAATATTAACTTCAAAGAAGCTGTTAACTACTTCGGTTTTTATGCAGGTTCATTAGATGATTATAACTTTGTTGACATTTACAAAGGTAATCAGTTGTTAAAGACTTTTAGTGGTGCAGATGTGCCAACTGCTATAGCTAATGGTAGTTGGACTAGCACTCAAGCTAATATGTTTGTCAATCTTGTAGCTGACACAGGAGAAACATTTGACCGAGTTGTGATGCGCTCAAATGGTATTGCCTTTGAAACAGATAACCACGCCTATAGACTAGCTAGCGTTCCTGAACCTAATGCAATATTAGGTGTGTTAGCAATAGGTGCTTGTGGTATGATGTCGGTCTTCAAACGCTCACAAAAGAAAGTGGCACTGAAAGGATAAATTTATCCAGATTCCTGTTGAAAAACCTTAAGGATGTGTCTCTATCTATATCTATATATAGCATAAAGACACATTTTTATTTGTTATGCAGTTTTCCTCATCCGTTGCCTCGATCCAGAAGTGAAAAATGTATTTCTATTTAGGACTCAAAGCAATAATTTCATGGGATAAGCCAAAAAAAACAATAAATTGTAGCGCTTGCTGGCATTAATACTGTAGTCAAGCAAACCGAGCCCTTATATCCAAATAATCAAAATATTATAAAATATTACTATTATGCCCTGCTATTCACCTTTTCCTGAAAACCTGCTGGAAAAGCGTAATCCCAGAATGATAAGCTAAACAGTGGCATAAATAGGATGAAGTAATAAATGGGTGTTTATTCAACGACTCCTCATCTCTTACGGGCTGCTCGTGGTGAAGTAGTAGATCGTCCCCCTGTATGGATGATGCGACAAGCGGGACGGTATATGAAAGCATATCGAGACTTAAGAGAGAAGTATCCTTCGTTTCGCGATCGCTCCGAAATTCCAGAAGTAGCAATTGAAGTTTCTTTGCAACCCTGGAGAGCTTTCCAACCAGACGGAGTAATTTTATTTTCTGATATTGTCACCCCATTACCTGGTTTGGGGATTGACATGGATATTGCCGAAGGTAAAGGGCCAATCATTCACTCACCTCTGCGCACTCCAGAACAAATTGATAATTTGCATCCTTTAGAACCAGAAGCAGCTCTCCCATTTATCAAAACAATATTGCAAGCGCTACGTTCGGAAGTAGGCGATAAATCAACGGTGTTAGGCTTTGTGGGTGCGCCGTGGACGTTAGCAGCTTATGCAGTTGAAGGAAAAGGTTCTAAAACCTACTCCATCATCAAAAATATGGCATTTTCAGATCCGGCGATATTGCATCAATTATTAGCTAAATTAGCTGATGCGATCGCCATCTATGCTCGCTACCAAATTGACTCTGGCGCTCAAGTTGTGCAAATGTTCGATTCTTGGGCGGGTCAATTGAGTCCTCAAGATTATGATACCTTTGCTCTCCCCTATCAGCAGCGAGTTTTCCAGCAAGTTAAGCAAACCCATCCCGATACACCTTTGATTTTGCTAGTTAGCGGTAGTGCGGGTGTGTTGGAAAGAATGGGACAATCTGGTGCTGATATTGTTACTGTAGACTGGGCAGTAGATATGGCAGACGCAAGAGCCAGATTGGGTAAACAAATGAAAGTTCAAGGAAATCTTGACCCAGGCGTGCTATTCGGCTCTAAACAGTTTATCCGCGATCGCATTCTCGATACCGTTCGCAAAGCCGGCAATTGGGGTCATATTCTCAATCTCGGTCACGGTGTCTTACCAGAAACTCCCGAAGAAAATGTCGCTTTCTTTTTTGAAACTGCGAAGGAATTGAATCTTGCAGGAGTTAAGGGTTAGGAGTCATACAATTTTAGATTTTAGATTTTAGATTTTAGACTTCGGCGCGAACGCTCAGTCGAACGCTTTTTCCTGCAATCTAAAATCCAAAATTCAAAATCTAAAATTTTCAGAGTTATTCAGTTGCGATTCGGAACTTTTAACTTTATTCTTAATTCTTTAGTTTTAACTCCTAACGTTTTATAAATTCTCTATGAGCCAGAAACGGATTTTAGTGACTGGTGCAAGTGGTTGTGTAGGTCATTATTTAACAGAAACCTTAATTAAAGAAACAAATCACGAACTGTATCTATTAGTTAGGAACCCTAGCAAACTGCAAGTTGATACTAATGCTCGTTCAGGCATCAACGTTTTGCAAGGTGATATGCAAAATATTCGCCAATTTGCCGATTTGCTATCCACAATTGATACAGCCGTACTCACAGCCACAGCTTGGGGTGGCAAGCAAACATTTGATATTAATGTCGTCAAGACAATAGAGTTACTCGAACTGCTAGATCCACAACGTTGCCAGCAGGTAATTTATTTTTCGACAGCTAGCGTTTTGGATCGCTACAATCAACCATTAAAAGAAGCCGGGGAAATTGGGACAGATTATATCCGTTCTAAATATGAGTGCTTAGAGAAAAAAGAAAAATTAGCGATCGCACCCAAAATTACCACAGTATTTCCGACTGTAGTATTGGGCGGTGATGCGAATAAACCCTATTCTGCTGTCACATCTGGTATTACAGAAGTGACGAAATATATTAATTTGATTCGCTTTTTAGAAGCAGATGGCAGTTTTCACTTTATCCACGCACAAGATATTGCCACTGTCGTGCAATATTTGATCGATCGTCCTGCTAAAGATAATCAGTCACGTTGGCTGATTTTAGGTCAAGCACCGTTAACTGCTAATCAAGCAGTGAAACAAGTTTGTGCTTATCTGGGCAAAAAGATTTACTTTCGTATTCCTATATCTATAGCATTGGCTAATTTGATTATTGTTCTATTCCGCATTCGCATGGCCGCTTGGGATCGGTTTTGCATGAACTATCGGCATTTTACTTATGAAAAATTCATCAATCCTGATAGTTTCGACTTGCCAAATTATTGTGCAACCATGAGTGATGTTTTGAAAATTAGCGGTGTTAAACGTGTATGAAAAAATATCTATTGTTTGCTAATGATAGCGGTCATTTCTTGCGAAGATAAGCCGACACAAGCTGCCAGTTCTTCCAGTGTCAATCGTTCGCGTGTGTTTGCTTCTAACAAAGATGTTGCAGCTGCAACGTAATCAGGATTAGCAAGATGATTGACATTTTTAGGGAAATTTGCTTGGGAATAAAGGCTGGCAATGTCGGAGCTTCCAGTAAATTTTTGTATTTGATAAGTCGCAATTAAAGCTGCTTGACGGGCTTGGAGATAGGCAACATAATATTGCACGATAGCTAATCTTTTTTGCTGTCTAGCTTCCTTCCAACGAGCTTGCAAAACAGGAAGCTGCCCAAAAGTACTAATGAATTTAATCGGGTCAACTGTGACGGTTAAGGAAAAACTGTTTGAGCGCTCAGATGGGGAATCCGGTGATGTTGAGATCGTACTTAGAGCCGGAGATAATTCGATAGCTAAGACATCTCTAAAAGCATTCAATCCCATTGCAGCTTTTGTTTCCAGCACTTGGGCTGAGTTACGTTCAGCAATAGCTACTAATCGATCGATAATTTTGAGATCCTGCTGTGTAATCTCAGTTTGAAGGAGGTTACGTTGATTACTAGAACTAGACTTATCTTCGGATGCAACCACAGGAAATGTAGTACTGACAAATGTAACGGCAAGGAGAATCCTGAAACTTTGTGCAAAAGCTTTTGAGAGCCATTGTGCGATCATCTGATTGATTTATTCGGAAGCCTACACTTGTTTTCTAATTTGCTTCTGTTTTCACGATACAGCTAAATGACAATAATTCTTATATATGTGGGAGTCTTTTTAAGGAAATCCTAGTAAACTGTGGCGAAAGTTTACCTACCTTTAACCAGTTGCTCACAGCAACTTGTCTGGTTAATTGAGATGGTAGTTGGATTTATGCCGTGCTGTACTAGTCGCCCATTTGAGTTAAAAATATGAATGGTAAAATAAAACAACTTTAATAAAAAGTCAATAACTCTTTATTTTCGTTAGAGTGGGATAACAATCAAAGTGTGAGGATTGATACTACATGCGAATCTTGTTAGTGTATCCAATATTTCCCAAAACCTTTTGGTCTTATGAAAAAATCTTGGAGTTAGTCGATCGCAAGGTTTTATTACCACCTCTAGGTTTAGTAACAGTGGCGGCGATTCTCCCCCAAGAATGGGAATTCAAGCTGGTCGATCGCAACATCCGCCCTGCAACAGAAGCAGAATGGGCATGGGCAGATGTAGTAATTTTCTCTGCGATGATTGTCCAGAAACAAGATTTACTTGAGCAAATTCAGGAAGCAAAAAAACGTGGCAAGTTAGTCGCAGTTGGCGGCCCTTACCCCACTTCTGTACCTCACGAAGTTGAAAATGTTGGCGCGGATTTTCTGATTTTGGATGAAGGGGAAATCACTCTCCCTATGTTTATTGAGGCAATTCAACGGGGAGACACATCTGGCACTTTCCGCGCCACAGAAAAACCTGATGTCACCAGCACACCAATACCCCGCTTTGATTTATTAGAATTTAACGCTTATGACATGATGTCGGTGCAGTTTTCGCGCGGGTGTCCTTTCCAATGCGAATTTTGCGACATTATTGTTCTCTACGGGCGCAAACCGCGTACCAAAACCCCAGCGCAATTGTTAGCAGAGTTAGATTACCTCTATGAATTGGGTTGGCGGCGGGGTGTGTTCATGGTGGATGACAACTTTATTGGCAACAAACGAAATGTCAAATTGTTGCTGAAAGAGTTAAAAGTCTGGATGGCAGAACATAAGTATCCCTTCCGATTTGACACGGAAGCTTCAGTTGACTTGGCACAAGACCAAGAAATGTTGGAGTTGATGGTTGAGTGTGGTTTCTCGGCGGTGTTTTTGGGAATCGAAACGCCGGATGAGGATAGTTTGCAACTGACTAAGAAGTTTCAAAATACTCGCAGTTCTCTAACTGAGGCGGTGCAAACCATTATTAAAGCAGGATTGCGCCCAATGGCTGGGTTTATTATCGGGTTTGATGGCGAAAAAGCAGGTGCAGGCGATCGCATTGTCCGCTTTGCAGAACAAGCAGCAATTCCCTCAACTACTTTTGCCATGTTACAAGCGTTACCTAACACCGCGCTTTGGCATCGCCTGAAAAAGGAAGGAAGATTACGGGAAAATCAAGATGGAAACATCAATCAAACAACATTGATGAACTTCCTCCCCACCCGTCCTCTAGAAGAACTCGCCAGAGAATATATTGAGGCATTCTGTAGTTTGTACGACCCGATACAGTACTTAGATCGCACCTATCGCTGTTTCTTGATGATGGGTTTGCCGAGTTGGAAAGCACCCGCGAAAATGCCAGAGTGGGTAGTTGTGAAAGCCTTGTTACTTGTGATTTGGCGACAAGGAATCAAACGGGAAACCCGCTGGAAATTCTGGCATCATTTGTTCAGCATTCTCAAGCGTAACCCTGGAGTTTTTGAGCATTACCTCGCTGCTTGCGCCCATAACGAACATTTTCTAGAGTATCGCCAAATTGTCCGCGATCAAATTGAAAGCCAGCTAGCAGAATATCTGGCGCAGGGTGTAGAAAAACCCTATGTGCTAGTTAAGGAAAAAGCAGAGGAAAAAACTGAAGCCGCAGTTAGTTAAATGTAGTAACGGTTAATAGGTAAAAGTGAAAAAATTACTTATTAGCCGTTACCAAAACCAGTAGAGCAGAGGCAGTAGACCCAGGTAATGAAGTTGTCCAACCATCATCTCATGCTATGCCAGAAAAGCCGCGATCGTAGTAAAGACAAACATCAATAATTCTTAATTCAGTCAAGTGGTGCATTAGCCTTTGGCGTAACATACCGTATAAAAACTATTTTGCTTTTCCAATCCCAGTTATTTGAAAAATCAACTCTGTCGCTTTACTCATTAGCGAAGTGTCAATATCAAGTTGATAATTCCCTTCTTTTAAAACCTCTATCACAACTTGACTGAAATCTGCGTTACCTTTCCTCGCACCCAAACCATTAATTGCACATTCAATTTGCCTCACGCCGCAACTTAAAGCAATCAGTGAATTATCTACCGCCATGCCTAAATCATCATGACAGTGTACTGAAACTACAACTTCGTTAATATTGGGTACTCGATTAAAAATCATTTGCAGAAGTTGTGAAAACTCTTCTGGCGATGCCAAACCTAAAC
Organism: Nostoc sp. DedSLP03; assembly: GCF_034530815.1. Lineage (NCBI taxonomy): Bacteria > Bacillati > Cyanobacteriota > Cyanophyceae > Nostocales > Nostocaceae > Nostoc > Nostoc sp. DedSLP03. The sequence goes on along the minus strand of NZ_JAVRCK010000005.1, from coordinate 13,578 downwards.
TATCAGGAATGCTAATAGTAGTAGCACCACTCTCGATTGCAGTTTCAATAGATTTACACAAAAAATCTGGCTCACTTCTAGGAGCATCAAAAGCGCTCCATTCTACATCATCACAGTAATTGCGTGCTAGAGAAACACTCTCTTTAATTATTGCTAATACTTCTTCTTGACTTAATTTAGATTGATTTTTCAGATTGACCGGAGTATAAGTGTGAATTCTACCTCTGATTGCTGGTTTAATTGCTTCAGCAAGAGTGATTATTTCATTTGAATTGGAACTAGCTAGCCCACAAATAGTAGAATTTTTAATTATTTGAGAAATATGAAAGACTTCATCAAAATCTTTTTGATAACTTCCTGGATAACCAACTTCAATAATATCGACTCCCATTTCTTCGAGCAATTGGGAGATAGTAATTTTTTGTTGTAAATTCATCTTTACACCAGGCGTCAATTCTCCATCACGCATGGTGGTATCAAAAATAATTACTTTGTGATTATTTTCTGACATATTGGCTAGAGATAGCGATCGCCTACATCAAATACAATCTTAAGGAATATCCTCACTTAAGAAAACTGTCTCTAAATCGCGATAACCACTGACAATACGTACAACTTCCACACCGCCATCAATAGGGCGATAAAATATTAAATTTATCCTTAACCAACTGCTCCAGTTCTGGGGTCAAAGATACATTCACAATTATTACCTCATTCCATTTACTCTATATAGTAACCGAAAACAATTGGAGCAAGGCTAAAAGAATTCGTAATTGATAATACTAGGCGATTATTACTAATGACAAATGACCAATGACAAATGACAAATTAGTTAATTCGCCGCTGTTTGGGCTTCCTGATAAATTATTTCTTGAAACTGGATCATATCTTTTTGGGGATCGGCATGGCTAACTTTCACTACTATTTGTTCGCCCAACTTCACAGAACGTTTGAAAGCCATTGGCAATTGCAAGCCCAAATCTTCTAACAAAATTAAGGCTAAGTTGCTGTCTTCTCGCAACCACATCAACACTGTCACATCCCAAGTTTCCTCTGGATGACGGCGTAAATACTCTAGAGCATAATATCTATTAGTTTGTCGTTCCACCATCGTCACCTCTTGGGTGATGCTGGTGACAGTCATCATCACTTCTTTAAGTTGATCTGCGGAAAATGGCAGAACTTCACCCCGCAAATGAGCTTTAATTTGAAAGTGGGTAAGTAAGTCACTGTAGCGGCGGATGGGAGAGGTTGCTTGGGTGTAAGTATCCAAGCCCAAACCAGCATGGCGCAAAGGCGTAATGCTCATTTCACTCTTGGGCATACAGCGACGCATGGCGCAAGCGCGAACGAATCCGGCTGGAAGTAGCAGTAATTCCTCATCTGGAGGTAATTCTGGTTGCGGTTGACCGCGAAAGGGCAAAGGTATGTTATGAGTTTTACCATAACGAGCCGCAACTTCACCGGCAACAATCATCATTTCTGCTACCAGTTGCCGCGATGGGGAATCGTCCAAAATATCAATGTGGATTTCCTCGCCTTTGACTTTGATCGCCGCTTCGGGCATGGTGATGCTAATTGCCCCTTGAGCGTAACGCCAAGCTTTGCGCCGCTGTGCCCAAGTGGCGATCGCAGCAATTTCCGGTTCTGCTTGCACCCGCAATTGCAACATTTCATCTACATCTTCGTAGGTGAGGCGATAAGTCGGCTTAATCAAGCTGGTATGAATGCTGTAATCTTCTACTACTCCACTTGTCCCTAAAATAATCCCGAAACTGAGGGCGCAACAAACCTTTCCCTGGATCAGACTCATTGGCCCAGTTGCCAAAACTTCCGGGAACATGGGAATCATTCCCGTAGGTAAATAGACTGTACTACCGCGCTTTCTGGCTTCCAAATCTAATTCATCTTCCGGCACTAACCATCTAGTAGGATCGGCAATATGCACCCACAAGCGTTCTTGTCCATCGGGTAGTACTTCCCAACTTAGACCATCGTCGATCTCTGTGGTAGTTTCATCATCAATGGTGTAAACCTTCAGGTGAGTCAGATCAAGGCGGTTTGTATCTGAGTCAATCGGCGGGAAATCCAAACGCTGTTGCGCCACTTCTAATACCTTATGAGGAAATTGGATCGGAATTGAAGAACGCCGCAGGAACAAGTTTTCATTAGGACTCCAGCAACCCAAATCTACCAATAGTTGAAAGGCTCCTTGGGGTGTTGTGGGTCGTCCCAGCATGGTCATAGTTTCTAATACTGGAGCGCTGGGCGGATAAGCGCGAGCCAAGGAGTCATAGTTAACCCCCGTCCGCACCGTGTCAGCTATTAGCGCCGCGTATTTTTCTAGTCCTTCTAAGCGCTGGCGATCGTGGCGCTGCCACTCTACTGCTTCACCTTTGAGTGCCTGCTCAACACGAGCTAAAAATTCCTGCTGTCCTTTAGCTTTTAGTGCCTCTACTTCCAGTTGGTGCTTGCGTTCTGCCACTTGAGCAGCAGTTCTTGGCTCGTAAGCGTCTCCTTTTTGCTTGAAATAAAGTTTGTCATCTGATAACAAGCAATAGGCGGCGTAACAAGCAGGCGCGGCTGATTCTGAAAATAGCAGATTCGCCATTTGGTCAGGGGTAACTGTTTCGCCATCTTCAACCAGTAATTCCCAAGCCACTTCTAAACTAGATGGGTCTAAATAAGGCTCGATCTGCTCCAAAAAGCTGGCAATTTCAGAAGCCTTGTAAGTCTCTTTGGTAACTGTATAGGTTATTTGTCTAGGCGCGAGGCTGTGGGATTGACCGCGTTCGTCTACCACAAACCAGCGGGTTTTACCGTCTGGACGTTCTACGATGCCCAGACGGCGATCGCCTTGAACCCTAAATTCAACTAGCGTCCCCTTCTCCACAACTCTCGCACTCTAATTTGGTGAACAGTTTAAATAGTTAGGAGTGAGCAGTTAAGAGTGAGCAGTGAGGAGTAAGGAGTGAAAAGTTAATTGATAACTCATAACTCATAACTCATAACTCATAACTCATAACTTCTGACTCATCACTCTTTTTAGCCTTCCGCATTGATAAATGGCAACAAAGCCACAATCCGCGAACGTTTAATTGCTAATGTCAACTCTCGCTGTTGCTGAGATGTCAGCCCAGTAATCCGACGTGGCAGTATCTTTCCCCGCTCGGTGACAAACTTACGCAATAAATCAACATCTTTATAATCGATTGGTTCTCCTGGCTTGATCGGAGAAAGGCGACGACGGAAATAACTCATCTTTTTTACTTAATTTCCTTGTGAACGGTATGTTTGTTGCAGTGTGTGCAGAACTTTTTCAGTTCTAGCCTGTTAGTGGTATTGCGGCGATTCTTGGTACTGGTATAACGTGAAACACCAGCAGAACGCTTATCTAGATTTGTCCGACACTCAGTACACTCTAGTGTGATAATAATCCGGACACCTTTACTCTTAGCCATAATCTTACAAACAGTGAAGCCTGAAGAGAATTAACACAAATGACTATCTTCTCACATTCCGCCGTATATTTTCAACTAATCTTTTAATTTTTATATCGAGCGAGTAGCCACGACGCGACGAAACGATGAAAGTTCCACAATAGCGATCGTGTAAAGCCTGCCGCATCTGGGTATCAGAGAAAGCAGTCCCACAATCAATTGCTAGGGGAATTACTAGCAGTATAGCAGTGGGATTGGCTCTAATATTGCTCAGGGCAATTGACACTAACAAAGCACCCAAACCGATAATCGCCTCTCGCTTTACTAGTGAGAGCAAATCGGGAATTCTGCCCACTACTTCCCCATCTTCGACTTCCAACACTTTTAAATCGAACGCCCAACGCCCTAAACTTTGCCCTTGATTGTTGTATACCACCACTACCCGCAAAACCAGCCAAAGTATTACAAAAACTAAGATTTCAAGAAATTGAATCCCGATATCGCTGCCTCCCAGTAGGGAACTGACTAACCAGACACCAAGAAAATCAAGTCCCAATGCCATACCTCGCCGCCCAATCTCAGCTTTGGGATAGTGTTTTTGGGGAAGTCGTTCGATAGTCATACAAAATAAGTATTTTATTTAGGGGTTGGGAAATAGCGATCGCTCCTGCTTTTAATATTAAGATGATGACTTGGCTAGTTGCTGCGCTGTAAAGGAACAAAAATTTGCACACTACCAACTGCACGACTCAAAAATAAGAGCGAATACTTAGGTAATTTTTGATACTTATGTCTACTTGGTTAACATCTCATAGAGTAGCCGCTACACGTCATGGATGCAACATACAGTAGGGTTGTACATCTATATTGTATTGTTGTAGAAACTTCATTTTAATTAATTTGGAAGTTATATCTATGACATATCTGTTTACTAAAACAGCTATTAGTCTGATGACGACTACTTTAGCGTTAGCGATCGCTATAACCACCAACAACCAGGCTCATGCTGCTGAGTTCAACTTTAATTGGAAAGGAGACACAGGTTATTCAGCGAAAGGTTCATTTAACTACGATACATCAACTGCTCCCAGCGTCATTTCTGAAGCTGGTTTGGGAGCTACGAAGAACTTGCAATCTCTCTCAATTTCCTTCTTCGATCCCTTGAGTAATCTGATAAATAGTTTCACTCCAGTACTTAGTGGGATATCTTACTACGGCTATTTGAGATTCAACTTTGATAGCACTACCGAGCAAATATTTGGCCCCTTTGATGTTGGCAAGGATGATGAGTTTCCTGGCGACACATGGCTTAATAATAATCTCGCACTCATAGATGAAGGTTTTAGTGATGAGGTTCTAGTGAAACAATTTGGTTTTAACAATAGAGATGCAGCAGGCACAAAGCAAATCCTAGATTTAAGCAACAATTCGGTTCAGGTATCCAAAGTTCCCGAAGGAAGCATAATTATCGGTTTACTAGCAGTGTGTAGCTTGGGATTTACCGCTTATAGAAATCTAGACAAAGCTACCCAAGAATAAAAAAAGTCGGAGGCGATCGCTATGTTATCAGTCAGCGATGCACAAGCAATTATTTTAAATTTGGTGCAGCCGTTGGATCGTCAACGGGATACAGAAGTTGTAGATTTATTGACAGCAGATAGTCGCATTTTGGCAACTCCTGTCACCAGTCCGTTAGATTTTCCCCATTGGGATAATTCGGCAATGGATGGCTACGCAGTTCGCTACGAAGATGTACAGCACTCCAGCACCGAACAACCAACCGTTTTAGAAATTGTTGAGGAAATTCCGGCTGGGTATCAGCCCAAATCTACGATTCAACCAGGGCAAGCCGCACGAATTTTTACAGGTGCGGTAATCCCAACAGGTGCGGATACTGTAGTTATGCAAGAGAAAACACGCCGCGAGGAAAACCGCGTATTTATTCTAGCTGCATCAAAACCGCAAGAATTTGTCAGACACAAAGCATCTTTTTATCAAGCTGGAACACAACTATTACCAGCAGGAATTAAGTTAAATGCCTCAGAAATTGCCGTATTGGCAGCAGCACAGTGTCCGCAATTAAGTGTTTACCGCCGTCCCCGTGTGGCAATTTTTTCCACTGGTGATGAGTTGGTGACAGCTGATAAACCGTTGCAATCGGGGCAAATTGTGGATTCTAATCAGTATGCACTGGCAGCTTTGGTGAGACAAAGTGGCGCAGAACCGTTAATATTAGGCATTGTTAAGGACGATCCAGTTGCTCTGGAGAAAGTTATTACCCATGCCATTGCGATCGCTGATATAGTTCTCTCTTCTGGTGGCGTATCTGTGGGAGATTATGACTATATCGACAAAATTCTAGAGTCACTAAAAGCAAAAATCCACATTCGGGCTGTACAGATAAGTCCAGGAAAACCCCTGACTGTCGCAACTTTCCCCAGTAGAGACGCGATTAATCCTACAGACGCGATTAATCGCGTCTCTACAAACTCAGCACTATACTTTGGTTTACCAGGAAACCCTGCTGCTGTGTTGGTGACATTTTGGCGATTTGTGCTACCAGCAATCAAGAAACTTTCGGGAATTACTGAAGGTTGGGAACCAGCATTTTTGAAAGTGCGATCGCATGATGAATTGCGATCGAATGGCAAACGTGAAACTTACCTTTGGGGTAAATTGCATTTAATTGATGGAGTTTATGAATTTCACAAAGCTGGTGGTAGTCACAGTTCCGGCAATTTAATTAATTTAGCTCAAACCAATGCCTTAGCTGTTCTCCCAGTAGGTCAAACATTAATTTCGCCACAAGAAGAAGTGCAAGTTTTGCAGCTTAGTAATTCGTAATTCGTAATTCGTAATTCGTAATTAAAAACAGTTGCATAAAGGGATTTAAACACTATGTGAAAGAAAACCACGTATAGACAAGTGCGTAGCATCTTTGTAAGAGAGGCAGAATTCAACTTCAATTGCTTGGCTTTAAGACAAGTAGGGAGAGCAGGAGATGAAAAAAAGGTTTAACCCAAGCATCTTGAATTAAACCCAATAATTACGAATTACGAATTACGAATTACGAATTAGTTAAAATATCTGCTCAAAAGCCTCAATCAAGCTGTTAACTTCCTCAAGGGTGTTGTAATGCACCATACTTACCCGGACTATTCCACCTTGAGACGCTAACCCCAAGTATTCAATCAGCCGTTTAGCATAAAAGTCGCCATAGCGAATCCCAATATAATGTTGGTCAACTTTTGCGGGAATGGTTGAGCTATTTATTCCATCGACGACAAAAGATATAGTTGGTACACGGAATTTTCGGTCAGCCTTTGATTGACCAATCACTCGCACATTCGGCTTACTGTTGAGGTAATTTAAGAGGCGATCGCTAATATGTTCTTCATGTATGGTAATTAAATCAAATGCTTGCACCATTTGATTTCTCAAATCAGGTGCAGTTTCATTCCCATAGTGCAGTTGTGCTAATTCACTTAAATAATCACATAAACCTAACATTCCATAACTTAATTCAAAATTGACATTCCCTAATTGAAATTTATAAGGTATATCTGTCTGGTCAATAAAATAATGGTTCAGACCAGGCAATCTTAATAAATGTTCTTCTTTACCATAAAGTAAGGCATGGTGCGGTCCATAGACTTTATAAAAACTCAAAGTATAAAAATCAACATCTAAATCTTGGACATCAACTAATCTGTGAGGTGCATAAGCTACACCATCTACACAAATCATAGCGTTGCGATCGTGTACGAATGCAGCAATTTCTTTGATCGGGTTGATGGTTCCCAAAACATTAGAAGCATGAGTCAAGGCCACCAGTTTGGTGCTATGACTCATCAATGGTTCTAAATCTGCTAAATGAAGTTCTAAAGTATCTGGGCGAACTTTCCACACTTTAACCTTTATTCCTTGTTTTTCAAGAGCGACCCAAGCACCAATATTAGCCTCATGGTCACAATTAGTAACAATAACTTCATCACCAGGCGTGAAGGTTTTACCCAGACAAATTGAAAGAATTTTCAACATCATTGTAGTCGATGGCCCCATGACTACTTCTTTATAAGAATTGGCATTAATGAAAGTAGCCATTTCCCTAGTTGCTAAAGCCAATCGTTCTCCAGCCAGTTGAGAGATTCCATAAGAAGCTCCCAACTGGACATCAGAACTTAGGAGAAATTCGCTAATTCTATCTACTACTTTTTTCAAGGTTTGTGACCCACCAGCATTATCAAAAAAAGTCCATTCACCAGCTAGAGCCGGAAAATATTGACGAACTTTATCAAGATTCAGGAGCATAATATAAGTTTTCTAGAGAATGTTCTTTACCCTAGCCTACCTTCTGACAAGTCGCCCAGAGAACACCTACAGACTTCTTGCATAAATCAAAAATAAAGAACCCCACCCCGCATTTGAGTAAAGCAAACGCTCCCCTATGCTTTGAGAAGAAGTTGGGGGTGAGGTGTTAGAGATTTTTGCAAGAGACTCCACTTGCTTTCATAACAGGAAGGTTAAGAGCGAACAAGTCAGTCGGGACGACCAACGTAGTAACAACCCTTAATAAATGGGAGAGTGGTTGGGTCTTTGTGTATCTCATGTTAGCGTAGCCTCTGCCTCCAACACACTGTTCGCGATCGCGCGAGAAGTTGAAATCTTCTGTATTTAACTTCCAGCAACTATTAATGTCTTGATTCTTCACAATTCTCGCCAATTTTATTTGATAAGTTTAAGGGAGAGTCAAAGCAACTATTGTTTTGAGTCTTAAGTAGAGCGGCGTGAATAATTCAAGGTTTGTAGTGTTCGCAAAGTGTCTCGCAGAGAGGGCTTCAGCCCTCAAAAAAGGACTAAAGTCCTCACTAAAAACTAATTTCCAGATTTTTTACATTACTTAATCTAGTTTGATTTATTCTTACTGACTTACTTAATTCCTTGATTGAAAATAAAGGAACGACGTATGAATACTATGGTAAAATATGACATTCAAGTTATCAAAGGAGAAGCACTTCAACTTGTTAAAAAGAGACTTATTAACCGTCAACAGCCAATTTATACCCTTTGTAAATATATTCCTGTTCGTGACTGGATTAATTTTGAACTAGAGTTAGAAAAAAATGAATTTCTACTCAGAGATAGAATTATCGATTTACTGAATCACGAATCTTGGGAAGATGATTGAGGCTGCATAAGGCTAAACCCTATTAGCTGCATCCCATAAAATCAAAATTACAAATTCATTTTTCAACATTAAAAACTCTCGAATTAATCGGGGGCTATAAGCAAGAGATTATTAAAGTAAGCAATAAATCTTGATAAATAGCTTTGGTTTGAAAAGATAAGAGAACCATTGCTAGCGTAATAATTCTCTGTTAAATATGTTGGCACAATAAAAACAAGCTGTGTGAAGAAAAATAAACAAGGTTAAAACCTTTTTTCTACCTTCTTTATCTCAACAATAATTATTTACATCGAGCTAAGGTGTACACGCAAGTTTTTGAGAGTAGGCAGAAAAAACTAATTGTCAATCAGATAAACAGCAGATGTTATCGGGCTTAAAGAAGAGTAAATATGCATTACTCAACAATGAAGATAACTTGACTGAAGAACAAAAAGATAAATTAGAGCAAGTTAAACAAGTCTCTCCCACTCTTGGAAAGATGCATCAGCTAAAAGAAGAGTTAAGAATGATTTTTCAATCATCCATTGATTGGCTAGCAGCTTTATTTGAACTGGCCAATTGGTTGGTTTCAGCTAGGCAATATTATCCCGAAAGTCAGAACACGATGTTGCGGTGGTTTGATGAGATAATTGCCTATTTTGACCACAGGACGACCAATGGGATGGTAGAAGGTATTAATAATAAATTGAAGTTGATTAAAAGGTCTGCTTTTGGCTTTAGTAATTTTGATAATTTCAAAATTAGAAGTTTGCTTAACTGGCATTTTAACTATTAACTTAGCATATTTATTACTGAAGAACCATTTTTCTGAACTATTACGAACCTTGTTGTAAAATGTCATTAATTGAACTTATACTCTGTTTATTAAGTCTGTCATATAAGTTCTTAATAAATCCAAATTTACTGCTGAAAAATTGAGTAGCCCACAAGAATATAATAGGCTTGAAATACCAATAAATAAAGCTAATATTCTCCCAAAACAACCAGGATTTATTTCAATAAAAGCTAATTTAGATTCACCTATTACAGCAATCGTTATAAAAACAATTCCTACTATTAAAAAAGTGCTGTTTGGAGTGAAATCTGTCATTTTTAGATTAAAATATCTCAACACTTTTATTGTAGCTATTATTAGTCAAAAGTTCTGCTTCTGCTATATGCAAAAACATAAAAATTTTGCAACTTAACATTCACACCAACTTAATAAGCCTCTGGCTATTGCAGTATTAGTATTGTAACTTATAGTGTGCTATAATCCATAAAGATATATATTTTGATTTAAAAACTTATTGAGCAATAAATAGAGTTGATTGTCTCAATTGTGTATCAATTTTTCTATCTTACTCAGATATTCAAGGAAAAACCTAGATTCTGCAAGAAGCGAACTAACTGATGTGTCTCTAGCAGAAATTCAGATATCGTGAAGTGGCAGTTTATTTAAACTCAATTTTGCTCTTGACGATTTTGCTGAAACTATGCAGTGTAAAACTTTCAGCATCAAAAAACCAAAATATCATAACTCCTGTACTAGACGTTGATTTAGTTTATATATTAAACTACTTTAAGACGATAGGAATAGTGGTTTTTTATGGAAAGCGTTCAAAGCGTTAGTCAAAAGATGGATGGAACAAGAGACACAGCACTAGAGCAATTACAAAAGTCTACTCCAGCAGAGTTCAAAAAAGACATTTTCAAAAAACTTAGAGGTGGATTTTTTATAGTAGTAGGATATTTACTATCACCATTATGTTGGTGGAATGACCTACTATTCAATCTGCCAATAGCTTATGCTTTTGGGTATGTATGTAGTTTTCTTTCTTCAAAATTGCTTCTACCTTGTTCAATTATCGGATACTGGCTCTCTAACATTGTGGGAATTCTCTTGATGCAATTCGGTGCTAAGGACATTTTTCAAAAAGAACCTCAAGAACATAACCTCAAAAAAGAATTGCTCACAGGTTTAATTTCTTCAACACTTTATACCCTGTTGATTATACTATTGCTCCAGTTGAAAATTCTTGATTTTCCAATTTTATTCTCCAACAGTTAATTTAGTTTATCACCTTTATACAATTGATAGTATGGGCGCACTTCTATACGTCCATACTATATCTATAGCAATTCGATTTACTTTCTGAATTTATTTGACAACTTGTTGTTGGTCTCTTATACCAATTCTATGTGAAGCTGCATAGAACCGTAAAATAGAGAGCAGGAAAGAATCAAGACTAGAGGTAAACGATGGCACGCCCCTTAAATCTAGAAATAAGCGAGAGTACAGAGTATTTGTCCAAAAGCCTGAAAAATGCTGGCACTGCGATCGAGAAAGAACGCTTACAAATGATTTGGTGGCTAAAAACAGGACAAGTTACACAGCATATGTTTTGAGCCGCATATTGGGTAGAGATGGCTCAACCGTCACACGATGGTTGCAAAAGTATCGACAAGGGGGATTGGCAAAGTTACTGGAGGTCAACGTCGCACCTGGAGCAATGCCAAAGATTCAAGCAGAGGTCTTGTCTCAGCTCAAGGAGAAACTGCAATGTCCGCAGGGATTTAGCAGCTATAGGCAGATCGTTGAATGGCTAGAGAAGGAATTTAATATGCAAGTCAAATATAAAACGGTTTACCGTTGGGTACGCTATAAACTCTTATCCCAATATTTCAGCCTGCTCATAGCCCTCAACTGAATCCTATTGAACGATTGTGGCAGCATATTAAACGTCAATGGAAGGGTGAAAATTTCTCTTGTTTGCAGCAGCTGCGTTACTGGGTTCAATTGGAATTGGCTCAAATGTCTTCTGAATTGATCTCGTCTTTGACTAGTTATGATTTCATCCTCGAAGCTCTATTTCATGAAGCTTTATTCTATGCAGCTTCTTAGAGGATGTTTTAAAAGTCAAAATCAGTTAAAAATCATGCCAGTCGTCTGACCATAATACGAATCATGGCAATATAGATGAATGTCTCTGAAGTTTCGGTTAATCTTTCATAATCCTTACTTAAACGGCGACACCAATTAAGCAAGCCTTAAGTGCGCTCAACAACCCAGCGCTTTGGTAAATGTACAAAACCTTTTTTCTCCAATGGTCGAAGAACAATTTCTACAATCCACCGAAACATATCCATCACCCACCGCATAAATTCTTCGCCTCGGTATCCTCCGTCCATCCAAATGATATTTAACCGTTTGACGTGAGTGCCTGTATCATGGACTCGCTTGAGGACTTTTTTCGCACCTTCACGTTCTGGAACACTTGCAGACGTTACCAAGACCCGCAAAACTAGCCCTAGCAAATCCACACTTAGATGTCGTTTGCGCCTATGTATCTTTTTACCTGCGTCATAACCTACATCTATGGAAATCATCGTTGCTGTTTCTACTGATTGACTATCAACTGCTGCTTCTGATGGACTTTTGTCACGCCCTGCATCTACTCTCACCCATTGATAGAGTTGGTCGTGAACCTTCAACCATGTGCCATCTTTGCTCCATCTCCAAAAATAACCATAAACCGTTGACCATACGGGAAAATCCCCGGCAACCCTCGCCATGTACACCCTTCACACAAAACATAGAGAATTGCATTTACTATCGCAAATAATGCTAATTTTCGGGGACGACCCCCTGGTTTTGCTTCTGGGAAGAGATTCGCAATTAATTCCCATTGTTCCCATGTCAGATTGCTACGGTATGCTTTAGTCATTCGCTCATAAGGTGCTGTTTTCTACAAATTTCAGCATACGCCTTGTGAGCTTTCTTACAATACCCCCTACTTTTAAAACATCCTCTTAGAGAATTGGTATTAGATCTTACTATTAGATAATTTCCCTATCTCCAAATTTAATATTTTTGATTTACGAAGATTAATACTGATTGAATCAAAAAGGTAAGTCAGGCATTTGATGTTTTTGAGTCTCAGGATGGAGAGAAATCAGCAAACAAAAAGAGCAATTTTCAATCAAATTTTAAAAAATCACTTAAATTCAACAATTTTGGAGCCTCCTTACTTACAATTAATGGCAGCTTCCCATTCCATTTTTCTATTGCTTGCCTTTGCAGAATTTCTGGAGTTAAACCATTACGTAATAATCTGTGCATCTCAGCTTCTCCTTTGGCTAAATTAACTTTTGCTTCAGCCTCTTTTGTTGCTTTCAGTGCTATGAACTCTGCTCGTTTTGCTTCTTGTTCAGCAATCTGCTTTGCCTCTACTGCCTCACCAAACCGTTCAGAAAAATGGACATGAACTAGAGAAATATCATCAACTGCAACGTGATAGCTACCCAGTCGTGTAGCCAATGCATTATCTACTCCACTTTTTATTTCTCCTCGTTTAGTAATAATTTCTTCGGCAGTATATTTTGCTATTACTGCTTTTAGCACTTCTTCAACAGCTGGGTTAATAATCCGAATAACTACATTTTGCTCATCTCCAATTTCTTGAAAAATGGCATTTGCTTCCTGGGGAATAATATGCCAATTGAGAGCTATATCAGCGAAAACATTTTGTAAATCTTTGGAAGAAGCCTCAGTGGAAATTTCCTGTTTTTGGACTCTAATACTCAACTTTGTCACAGTATTGACTATAGGAATAATTAAGTGAAGTCCTTCTCCTAATATCTGGTTTTGTACTTCACCAAATTTCATTAATACACCACGTTCTCCTGCATTTACAATCACACAAGGTGTCAGGAACAGAGTTATCAGGAACAAAAGAGCGGTCAGTTTACCTGCACTGTTGAAATTTGTAAATTTTATCATCTGTGTGAACCATGTATGCATCTTGTATAGAGACACATATTTTAGGAGCTATAGGCTTCTTTCCGTCATGATTTTAGCTCGACTTTATGCAAAAAAATTAACATATTCCAGACAATATGAGTGTATCTATCATAAAAGCCCCAGGCGGGATGAGCTTGGGGCTTAAAGTTAGAATTATAAAACCTGGC